>DASYBA010000780.1:0-2193 GCA_036501005.1 Candidatus Xenobia bacterium
CCGAGAAGCTTGCGATGAGCCGCCCCGCCTACCTGAGAAACGAGCGATTGGTAGATCGGATTGCGGAGGGGGTGGATGTACAAGGCGACGCTCTGTCGATCCGTATCGGGATCCCACAGAACCTCTCCGACCCGCTCCGGATAGGCTGCGATAACCTTCGGATCGATGCTCATCAGAAACACCTTCCGACCACAGGAAATGCCACAAATGGCCTTGGCAGCGCAGCGGACGCTGGCCAGGTAGTTCTTTGGATACATATCGCGCGTGCTGTGCATCCTGGGCACTTGTTTGCCGGGCACCCCGGGCCCTCTTTGCAGGTCGTACCGCTTTTCATGCCCGCACACGTCGGCGCTACACCGTCAGGCGGCCCAGTTGAAGCAGTTCCTGCAGGCCAGGACAAAGCATGCGATCGTTGCCCCCGTCAGCAACGGTGGCGTTCCCCGTAGGCAGAAATGCAGAACTACGTGGCGTACGTACTTAGCCTGTATCGAGAACTGGGTGGGCCCGGATCGGACATGGCATAGTCGATGGCGGTCAGGTCGGCTTCCAAGGACACCACTCGGGGCGCGCGGTTCTCGACCACTGACTGTGCGCCCGCCAGCAGACGCAAGACAGGTTAAGACTACGTAACAGGTGCCGGCCCCGTTGTTAACCGACTGTTCAAACGCCATTGGCAAGATTCACCATGGCCTCCGCTACCATCCAATTGATGATTGCAGCGGTTTCTCACATCAGGCGAATCCTACCGCACCGCACCCCGCCTGTCGAGCGGCCTGCCCTCACACAGGTTGTGCAGCCGCCGGTCCTGATGCCCCGGCTGCCGCTGCGCACCGCCACCCAGCGGGGCGTGGACCACATTCTGGCCTCCGGCGATGCCGACGGCTTGTATCGCACGAGCTACCGTGGGGGCCCCTTGCACGCCGCCGCGACCAGCATTGCGCTCAACCATCTGGGGCTCCAAGACCCGGAGTTCCAGCAGCGGGATGCGCAGCGTTTCGCGTCCCTCGAGCAACTGCAGAACGAGGACGGCAGCTTCTCTCCCTTCCGCGGCGCCCCACGCTCGCGGGATTTGACGGCCATGGTCGCCCTGGCCGTGACCACGGCCGAGCGCAACCAAAATCCTGATGCGGCCCGCTTCACCCCGATGCTCGAGCGGGCCCAGTCGTTCCTGGCCAGCGGGGCCAAGGGCCAGGAAAATCCGCTGGTCGCGACCATCTACGGCCTCATGCACGACGTGGCCATGCCGAATGAGAAGCGGGTGTCACCGGCCTTCAATCCGCTCACGCCCAGAGTGGCCACCTTCCTGCTCCATGCCCGAGCCGGTCAGAAGCTGGCTGGGTCGCTCAGCGTGGCGTCCACCATTCTCACGCCAGCCATGGCGCTCCTCACCCATGCGGTGCACCACAGCGGGGTGGTGCACACCCCCGTCCTGGATGGCTTGACCCGGGACGTCATCCAGCACCAGGATCCCAACGGCGGCTGGGCCTACGTCGCGCTCGCGACGGCCCTCAACATCATGGCCTTGCAGTCCCAGGGCATGCAGGCTTCCGACCCGCCCATGGCGCGTGCCGTCGGCTTCATTGACCGCCTGGACCGAGGTTCAGACCCGGCCAGCTTCCTGGGTGCGGAGTTGTGGGACACGGCCGTGGCCGGCCAGGTGCTGATGGCCTCCGGGGTTCCCGCCAGCCACCCCAAGGTGTCCAAGATGATTGATCGACTCCTCGAAGAGCGAGGGCCCCAGGGGCTCTGGTCATTCTCGGAGGGTGCGCCGGCCGTGGCGGACAGCGACAGCTCGGCCGCCGTCCTCCAGTTTCTGGCCAGAGCCTGTCCAACGGCCACTCGTGAACAGCAGCCCGCCATAAGGACGGCCGTCATCCAGGCGACCCGGGAGCTGGTCGACCGCCAGCAGAAAGACGGCGGCTACAACGCGTGGCTCCCCACGCCGTGGCGCTTCGGGCGGCGCACGCCGAAGCCCATGGAAGCGGCCATCATGGATGCGTCGACACCCGACGTCACCGGACGGGTCCTGGGGTCCCTGACCGCCGCCAAACACTCCGGAGTGCTGGACAAAGCCCTCCAGAAAGATGTCGACCAGTGCCTAGGACGGAGTATCGAATACCTGGGCAAAACGCAGGTCGAGAACGGCAGTTGGTGGTCTAGATGGATTGCAGGATACCTGACGGGGCCGGCCTT
>DASYBA010000781.1:0-3640 GCA_036501005.1 Candidatus Xenobia bacterium
CCCGGGCAAGGACGGCCTCAGCGTCGCCGAATACGATACCATGGCGGGTGTCTATCGAAAAATCTCCGACGATCTCTCGGGCGCCGAGCGTACCCTGGCCGAGATCGAAGACCAGACCAGCATTCTGTCGGCTAAAATCAGCCGTTGACCTGGTTTCTCCCGTTCTTCTTGGCGACGTAGAGGTGCTCGTCGGCCTGTCGAATGAGGTCACCGGGCTCCTGGCCCAGGCTGGGCACCACGGACGCGACGCCCATGCTCACCGTCACGAACCCCCACGTCGAGCGAGCGTGAGGACGCTCCAGCGCCAGCACCGCCTCCCGCTGCTGTCCGGCCAGCCCCTTGGCGCTCTCCAGCGACGTCTCGGGCAGCACGCAGGCGAACTCCTCGCCTCCGTAGCGGGCCACCAGCTCCGAGGCCCGCCGGGCGCCCCCCTGCAGGGCTTGCGCCACGGCCCTCAAGCACTCGTCGCCCTCCAGGTGGCCGTAGTGATCGTTGTACAGCTTGAAATGATCGATGTCCATCAGCACCAGCGACATGGGCGCCTGCCGGCGTATCGCACTGCGCCACTCTCGATCGAGGAACTGTTCGAAGTGCCGCCGGTTGGCGACCCCCGTCAATCCGTCGGTCATCGACATGGCCTCGAGCAGGTCTCGATAGCGTTTCAGCTCCAGATGGTTTCGAATACGGGCCCGCACGATGGCGGGGCAGAACGGCTTGGTGATGTAGTCGATGGCGCCAATATCGAGGCCGCGTGTCTCGTCCGTCTCATCCTTCAGCGACGTGATGAAGATGACGGGTATCTGTTCGGTCTGCTGCTGCGCTTTCAACTGTCGACAGATCTCGTATCCATCGACCTCCGGCATGACCACGTCGAGAAGGATGACGTCCGGCCGCTGGGCGACGGCGATCTCAAACCCGGCCTGGGCGCTGGTCGAACACAAGAATCGATAGGCGGGGCCGAGGATCTCGCCCAGCAGTTTGAGGTTGGCGGGCACGTCGTCGATGGCCAGCACCGTCTGCATCAGCGTTCCTCCTCCAACAAGGTCTCGACGCTGCGCAGCGCACTGGCAAAGTCCAGGCGGTCCAGCTCCTGTTCGAGACGGTCCACCAGGGGTGAACCTGGCAGGGCGGCCTTCACCTCCGGAAACCGGGCGGTGGCCTCGAAGTTGCTTTCCCGCAGGAGGTCTGCCAGGGCACGCAGGGCCGGGCCGGGGTCTTCGACCGATCGGGTCACCGGTGTCGATCGGACGTTGTCGAGCCCCGCCATCACCTCCGCCAACGCGGCTTCGAGGGCCTCCAGAGCCCCGGTGCCCGCTTCCACCTCACCCGCCGCTTGTGCCACCCGTCGCATGGACAGGTTGGCCGCGTTCCCCTTCAAGGCGTGGGCGAGGAACGTCGTGTTGCCCTCTCGAAGCTGCGCCATGGCGTTCCCCCAGGTGTTCTTGAATTCGACGAGCAGGCGGTGGAAGAGCTCCGTGTTGCCGCCCAGGCGGGCCAGCGCCGACGTCGTATCGATGCCGGGCAGGGCCTCCCCGACGGCTTCCGTTCGAGACACGACTTTCACCGGGAGCCACCGGCCCAGAGTCGTCAACAGGTGGTCCGGTTCTATCGGTTTGGTCACGTGATCGTTCATGCCGGCGTCCAAGCACTTTTGGCGCTCCGCCGCCCCGGCGTGGGCCGTCATGGCAACGACCGGCAGCGTCTTCAGCCCCATTTCACGAATCTGGCGGGTGACGGCTCGCCCGTCCATGTCGGGCATCTGGACGTCCATCAAGACGGCATCGAACTGCCGCCCTGAAACCAGGATTTGCAGCGCCGCCGCACCGCTGCCGGCCATCTCGACCTGGACCCCATGCGCCTCCAGCAATTCGCGGGCCACCTGGCGGTTGATGTCGTTGTCGTCCACCACCAGGACCCGAGCCGTTCCCAGCGCCGGCACGGCCGGTCCGGTCGACATCACCTCGGAGCCCGCCGGCAAGGGGAGCGCGAATTCGAACCGGCTGCCAACCCCCGGCTGGCTCTCCACCCTGAGTCGTCCGCCCATCATCTCGACCAGTTGCTGGCTGATGGACAGCCCCAGCCCCGTGCCCCCATAGCGCCGGGTAATCGATCCGTCGGCCTGGACGAATGGCTCAAACAAGCGAGTCTGTTGCTCGGCCGTCAAACCGATGCCCGTATCGATCACCGCGAACCGCACGGCCTCCTTTTCGGCGTCGACATGGATCTCCACTTTTCCCCGCTCGGTAAACTTGATGGCGTTGTTGGTCAGGTTGAGCAGGACCTGGCCGAGCCGCAGCGGATCGCCGACTCGGAAGCCGTGCACCGTCTGCTGCACGTTGAGGGCCAGTCCCTTCTCCTCGGCTTTCATGCCCAGCAGGCCGACCACCTGTCGTACGGTCTGATCGATATCAAAAGAAATGTTTTCGATATCCAGCTTGCCGGCCTCGATTTTCGAGATGTCCAGGATGTCGTTCAGCAGGCTCAAGAGCGTCTTCGACGACGTCTGGATCTTCTGCAGGTAGTCGTGCTGCTGCGCAGTGAGGGGGGTCGAGAGCGCCAGGTGGGAGAGCCCGAGGATGGCGTTCATGGGCGTCCGAATCTCGTGGCTCATGTTGGCCAGGAACCGGCTCTTGTGCTGGTTGGCCACGGCCAGGGCCGCCTCGGCCTGCTCCCTGGAGTGCATCACCAGGGCCAGGGCCATGGCGACAACGGTCAAGGCCAGCATGTAGAACCAGAAGCCGAGCAGGTTGGTGTCGTGCAGGTCGGTGGCAAACGCGCCGACCTGCGAGAGGGCCCCCACAAGCCCCTGGATGGCCGTCGTCACCACCACCGCCATGGCACCGTGTCGGCCATATCGAACGGCCGCCCACACCACGAAGAGGAACATCCAGTAGCTGTTGGCGATGTGGCCGGAGCCCAGGAAGATGTCCTGGCCGAAGACCAGGGTGAGACCGAAGCAGGCCAGGGTCTCCACCGTGCGGGGGCCCTTGAACCAGCCGTGGGGGGGGTGGCGCCAGATGAGCACGATGGGGGTGGCGATCATGATGCCGAGGGTGTCGCCTTGCCACCAGTCTCGATAGAGCTGGGCAAACGTCAGGGTGCCCAAGGGGGTGCCGGCGAGTTCCAAGGTCGTCGAGCCAGCCAGGGCGCTGCCGGCCGCGCTGGCCGCCCCGGCGAGAGCCAGGAGGAGATAGTCCCGAGGGTGGGTGAGGTCGCTATCGAACCGCCACAGGCGGGTCAGTAGCCATGCCCCCAGCAAGGCGGCGACGGTCTTGCCCACACCTTCATAGAACGCAAGCTCGAGGGGAATGCTGCCTTCCAAGGCGTCGGCCGTCGCCCCCAGCAGGATGCCCGGCCACCAGTTCGGGCGAATCAGCGCGGCGGCCAGCGCCACGCCGCCCGACGGCCACACGAGAATGGGCAGGCTGCGCACCGCAAAGGCCCCCGCGACGGCCTGCCCCAGGCCCCAGTAAAGGACGGCCACGCCCACCACGCCCGCCATGTCCGACGACTTCAGCCGCACTTAGCCGAGATTCGGTGAGCAGTTGGTGAGCGCCCTGCCGTATGCTGACAGAACAAAGCGCTGGAGGGAATCCCGATGAACACGACCACCTGCATCAAGAAGTGGACCGACAAACTG
>DASYBA010000782.1:0-9369 GCA_036501005.1 Candidatus Xenobia bacterium
TCCGCCGACGCGGACGCCCTGGAATATGGGCGGCGGTCCGCAGCATGCGCTTCTCTGATTGGGGTTGTAGATGGAGTAGGTCTGCAGGTCTTGCAACATGGATCCCGAGACCGTAACGGGGGTGGCACACATGGCGCCGGCCAGGGGAGTTGGCTCCAGGATGGCCCCCTGGACGTGGGTCGATCCGCCGGGCGCAGGGCTGTGGTTGCAGCACCCGCAGGGGAACCCGCTCACCTGCGTCGCGCCTCCCCCGCAACTGCCTCCCATCAACGTCACGCCTGGACCGGCCAGCACGTAGGGCCAGCGGCGTTCGACTGTGGCCTCATAATGGCTCGTGTGACGACCGGTCGTCACTGTCACGACCAGGTCTACCGAATAGGGGGGAACCGAGAGGTTGGCGGTGCCCTGGTCCGTCCATCCGGCCGCGGGCAGGTCGGAGAGGGAATTGTCTATGGAAAAATACGGCTGGGTGGCGTCGAAGGTGACGTGGACTGTGCCGGGCAAGTGGGCCCCCCCATCCGGAAAGACCTGGTTGGGTGGGGCATAGCGCACCGCGAAGGGGGACGGGGTGGCGGCCGGACTGGGGAGGGAGCCCAGTGGACTGCCCGGGGGGGTCTGATCCTGCTCGTAGATGAACTGGGTCACCGCGGCCCGGGCCAGGGCTTCTGCCTGGGTCCCCTCGCTGAAGCCGTCCGCCATGTCCAGGTTGAAGACGGTCAGCGTCGCCATCAACATGGCCAGGAGCATGACAAACAATACGACCGCCACCACCACGCCCAGGGCAGCTCCCGAAAATGGCTTCATTGTAGGACTCAAGCTTGGCCGGGACCCCTGAGGGGCCCTGCTTGGATCCGCCCGCCACGCGCCGTGGGCGGGGGCTTGACGGGTTGTTAGAATCCCGGCAATGGCATGGGTGGGGCGGGTACGGTATCATCGCACCATGGATCGAGTAACTCGCGCGACCGCATCCCCCCTGACCGCCCGGCCGACGTCGCCTCCTGGCCCCCCACAACAGCCAGCGGCTCCGGAGCCGACGGACACCACCGTGGTGTCGGGGTCGGCGGCGAGCGTGGCGGCCCCGAGTGTGGTGGCGCCCTTGTGGGGCCCTCCGACGCCAGAGAATGTCGTCCAGCCTGGCCAGGTGGCGATCCAGGCCGACCCGGGGGGCATGGTCGTGGCGCATCCCCAGACGGTGCCCCTACCGTCGATGGGCAAGTGGATGTATGCGAAGGACGGCCAGCCGGCCCACTGGCTGGGCATGGAAGTCCAGGGCAAGGCGCTGCGGGAGCCCATCAACATGATTTTTGTGGTGGCCAACGCCCCCTCGGCCAAGGAGGCGAGTGAGCGCCTCGAGAGCAGCCTGCAGAAGGCGGGGTACGGGCAGCAGAACGCCGGTCATTCCCTCGGCTATCGGGCGTGGATGGGCAGCGGCTACCAGGACCAGTTGCCGACGACGTTTTCGAACCACTACTTCCTGTTCAACAACAACCACGGCCGCATCTTCGGCCCGGTGCAGAGCGGTGGGGCCTACATCTTCTCGGCGGCGTTCAGCCGGGAACGGGTGAACGACGTGCAGGCGGTGTTCGACCATCATCACATGCACCACTTCGCTACGTTCAACGGGGCGCGAGACGAGGTGGCGCAAAAGCTGGAGGAGCAGGGCACGTTCCACCTGGCGGGGTCGGTGCCGATGCAGAACATCTTGTCGGGCAACCCGAGCACCATGGACCACGACGGCCAGGCCACAGTACTGGTCTGTAGCTGAGCGGCCTGCGGCTCCCCCCGCAGCCCCTGTCTATACATACGCTTTTTTCACGCTGGCGGAAGATATGTAGTGTTGGAAATGATGGATCTTCCTATATATCGAACGTGGCTTTCGATTCGTGGCTTTCGATTCGTGGTAACATAGCGGTAACATGGCTTTGACCTGAGCGACATAAGCCGATTATAAGCGCGTGTTATCCTTTCGCCATTGAAGATTGGAGGCACGGACATGAGCATCGGAGAGCGACTGAAGGCGGAGAGACTCAAGCGGGGACTCACCCAGACGATGTTGGCACGCTTGGCGGGAGTATCGCAGCCCGATGTCAGCCGAACGGAGAACGGGCGGGAGTTCGACACCGGCATCGTGGCTCGGGTCGAAACGGCCCTGGCAAAGGTCGAACCCGTTGTCAAAGGTCCCGACCTGTTCGAGCAGCGAGTGAAATTTGTCGCAGTGGGGCCCGAAGTGCCGCTGGAGGCGCGGTGGAAGCACGCTGGCTTGAGCTTCGGTGACGCCTGGGTAGACGACTTGCTGCAGCGCGTCCGCGACCGACCTGACGGTGAGCGGTCGCTTTCGATACTGGCCACCATCCCGCTGGACAGCTCCCTCGAAGCGGTCTTTCTGGGCCGACTCATTGACGACGGCTGGGAGTTTATGAAAGCCCGACCTCTTTCGTTGGGATGTCGCATGCTCATTCGTGACCGCCGCAAGAACGTCTACGTCGGGGACGTGAGACGGTGGGTATTGCGTCGCACTTTCGAAGGCTATACCATCATCCTCATACCGCAGGTGACCATGGTGGCACGCGGAGGCTATCGAGTGGACGTTCTCGGCATCGTCACCGACGGCCCCAGGCGTGCATTCTTCATCGCCGAGATGGACGGCCCGCACCATGCCCAGCAGAAAAGCCGAGACCGAGAACGCACGCTGGACCTCAAGCTACCGGTCCTGCGGATCACCGGCAAGGACATGATGGGAGACATCTCCCGAGATCTGCTGGCCTTCGCCGCCCCCCTGTGCGTCTCCAAGCCCCCGACCGTGTTCCGCTGGTCCTGACCAGTTCGATATATGAGAAGTTACACCAGTTCTCACACTACATATCTTCCGCTGGCGGTTATATTGCACATATATAGAACGGGGTGTCCGTTTCGGGCATCGCCGATAGGTCCAGGGCGGCGCGGGCTACGGTATCGGACTCATCATGGCTTGGGACGGAATGGAACGGGTAGTCGACCATCAGCCGGGGCTCCGCTCTGGGCGTCCAACACTACCGCCGTCCCCGAACTGGCCTGGTACCGGCGCATCGTCTGGCGCTCGCCCTCTCGCAAAACGAAGCCAGGTCCGGTGCGGGTCGATCCGCCCACAGCCCGAGCGCCACCACCACCCAGACCGCCATCAGCCATCGCACAGTGGAGGCTTCCTCCGGGCAAAGTCGTTCCCTCCTCACCGGCCACTGGATACTGGGCCGTTCGATATATGGGAAGGATCACAGTTTCTCACACTACATATCTTCCGCCGCTGGTCCTATTGCGTATATATAAAACAACGGCGCTAGAGGTGGCTCAGGGCGGCGCGGGCTACCGGATATCAGGCGCGCAGGGGGCGATACCCAGCTTGGGCGCACCGGAGCCTTGGATCGTCGTCTCGCTCAAGCGCAACCCGGGTCAGCACACCTCATCTGATAACGGAACAACATCCGCCCGGCGAGAAGCGCTCCGGCCGTCGCAAGCGGGGTTCTGCACGTCTTGCAGGCGGCCATGCGCGGAGGCCATCTCGTCGCAATACCAGCACGCCCCCATGCCCGACTTTTCTCTCTATGGCTGCCTGGTTCCCCCATTCAACAACGTCCACAGGGCAATCCCCGCTGCGACAGCCACGTTCAGGCTCTCCTTGTGCCCCTGCATGCGAATGTACAGCGTCGCCCTGCTTTCCGCCAGGACCTCCGCCGACACCCCACCGGGTTCGTTCCCGACCACCAGGGCGAAGCGCTCGCCGGACCAGGCCGTGAGCGGCACCGCCCCAGGGCCGCTTTCGAGGCTCACCATGGGCACGTCTCCCAGAACCTCCATCGCGTCAAACGGATGCCTGCAATATGACCACGACACGACCTGCTCAGCCCCCAGTGCGGTCCTCTCAAGTTCAGGATGCGGGGGTATCCCCGTGATACCGCACAAGAACACGTGCGACACGCCCAGGCCGTCGGCGGTGCGCAGCATGCTGCCGACATTCCACATGCTGCGAATGTCCTCCAGGATCAAGGCACTTCGTATCGCCGGCAGGGGTCGGTCTCCGGCCTGCCGGCGACGAGCCTCCAGGCTGGCTTCCAACCGCACCGGCCGCCCCCTGGCCGCCCGACCGCAGGCCGGACACACCACGGTGGCCCACACCTCGGCCGCGTGCACCTGCCCGCACGTCCGATACGGACAGCGCACCGGCTCCTCCACGATTACCGGCTGGAGGTTTGCGGCTGAGCCTTTAGAGTAAAGTCGGCCGTGACCGTCCCGTCCTTCTCCACCTTCACCTGCTGCGATGTCTGTCCGAACACTTCATGCCAGACCGACAGGGTGTATGTGCCAGCGGGGACCTGCGCAGTATCGAAAAGCCCAATGGCAAACTGTCCACTGCTATCCGTTACCGAGAAGAACGGGTGTGACACTACGCCAATCCACGCATGCATCCACGGGTGGATGTCGCACTGGGCCTGCAGCATGACCTTCGGATCAAGCGCAAACTTCTTCGTGAAAGTGTCGCCCTGAGACGTCATCATGGTATTGAAGAGATCGCCCTTCGAACCGCTGACTCGTACGTTGTGTACCGTATTGTCGTCGTTGACGAACGTGACTGGCTGCCCCGCCTGTACTCCGACGACTCGGTGGGTGTACATGCACCCTTCCTGGTCCATCTTCAAGTCAGTTGTGGGGGTTGGAAAGGTCTTACCTTCGAGACCGCCGCTGATCCATACAAAGACGTTCTGTATCAGCCCATTATTGACGAGGATCTTGTTATCGGGAATCTCGGTCTTACCATGTGCCTGACAACCGGCCATATGGAGGATCTGTACGGCTGGTGCGGGACCCTCCAATTTTACGGTACCGTGGATGCTGGCTTTTTGCATCGGAGTAGCGGAAGGGGTCGGTATGGGTAAAGTATCTTCCGACACGGCTGGCGGCATGGTGAAGGCAATCAACGCGGCCACGATGGCGGTGGCCGTCACCAGGCCCGCCCGGGCGTATGGCGTCTTGTCCCTGTTGTTGAACCAGTAGCGCACCGCGCCCCCGGCCACAAACAAGAACAGGAGGATGATCCAGTTGTTCTTGTCGCCGTAGAGCGTCGGAAAGTGGTTGCTCAGCATGACGAAGATGACCGGCAACGTCATGTAGTTGTTGTGGATGGAGCGGGTCTTGGCGACCTTGCCTCGGGACAGATCCGGCTGCTGTCCGGCCTCTGTCGCCTTGATCATCGCCCCCTGGGCCGGCAAGATGCGGAACCAGACGTTGCACACCATGCACGTGCCCATGAGCGCCCCCACGTGCATGAACGCGGCCCGTCCGCTGAAGACGTGGGCGAGGCCATAGGCCGCCCCGCACAGCAGGGCCAGAGAGAAGGCCGTCGACAAAGGCGTATTCTTGCCCAGCGGGCTCGACCACAAGGTGTCGTACACCAACCAGGCGCCCACCAGCACGCCCAGGCCAAGCGCCATGGCCTGCCCCGAGCCCAGGGTCGGATTCGCCCCCAGCAACATGGCGCCGCCGCCCGCATAATACACCACCAGCAGGAGAAAGAACCCGCTGACCCACGTCAGCGTGGCCTCCGACCAGAACCAGTGGAGCACCGCCGGCATCTGGCCCGGCGCAATGAGCCGCTTCTCGACTCGATAGAAGCCGCCGCTGTGGGTCATCCACAACTCGCCTTCCACCTGGTCTCGGGCCGGCTCCGGACGGGTCAGGTGGCTGTCCAGCCACATGAAGTAGAAGGAATCGCCGATCCACATGATGCCGGCGATGATGTGGAACCATCGCAGCAGCAGATGGGCCCATTCGTGCAGGTTGGCGCTCATTTAAAGACTTACACCCGGCTCCGGTTCTTGAGAATGGCGAGGAACGATCGGCCCTGCAGTTCCTCTATCGACAACCCTGTCCGCTCTACCGTCTCGGCCTCGCTGACGGCCCCTGAGTTGATGGCACGCAGGAAGTAGTTCAACAGTGCCTGGCCGGTGGCGGCGTCGTCGAACACGTCACCCAACAAGGTGGCCTGAGCGGCGCGTTCGACAAAGTTCTTGAGGCGGTCGGCCGCCCCGTCCAGGCTCTCCAGGAAGAACGCGTAGACGGCCGCGTAGCGGGTCGGCAACTGCCCGGGATGCAGGTCCCAGCCTTGAAAATAGCCGTTGCGGAGCGAATTCTGGATGTGGCTATAGTGCAGTCGCCACGCGTGGTACACGCTCTGGCGGTTCTCTCTCTCCTGTTGCGGTGTCAGGATGTCGCCCTTGTGCACCGGCACCGGCATGATGTTGGTCGCGCCATCCGATAGGAAGAGTCCCGTGCCGATCAACGAGACCTTCAACATGTTGAGGGCGAACATGCAGGCCGGGTGATCCATCATTTGGTAGGCCGCCGTGATCTGGCAGGATGCCGTATAATCGTATGTGCCGAAGTGGGCGGCGACGCAGCGGCCTCGTCCTGCCTCGACCATGGCCAGGAGCGGAGACCTGCCCTCCCGGCTGATGATGGACTGCGGCGTCTCCACCATGATTTCGAACTTCAGGCTGCCCTGGGCCAGCTTCAGGCTCTGCTCCAGCAAGTCCAGCAGGTCTGCCAGGGCCGCCGCCTGTGCGGGCACGGTCACCTTGGGAATGGTCACGACAAAGTTGTCGGGCAGTTTGCCGTCGCTGGCCCGGACCAGTTCCGAGATGAAGATGTCGGTGGTGCGAACCGAGCGTCGCTTGCACTCCTCGGAAAACGGCTTGATGCGGATGCCGATATAGGGGGGCAGCGTGCCTTCTTTCATGGCCCGCGCCACTTCGCGGGCGGTCGACGCCGCGTGGCCATCTTCCTCGGCATCCGGCCGGTTGCCGTAGCCATCCTCGAAATCGATACGATAGTCTTCGACTGGCTCCCGCTTCAGCTTGTCTTCGACTCGCCGGTAGATGGTATGGGCCAGCCAGGCCGCGTAGCAGTCTTGCTTGACCTCCGCCGGATCCTTTTTCATGCGCTCCGCCAACTCGCCATCCAGGGAGTGGTCGACATGCTCGCAGCCCGGCAGGCCGACCGCCCGTCCCAGGTCCAGGGGATCGGGGGCGTACCAGTGCAGCATCTCCAGGGCCTTGGCCCCCAGCCGGGGCGTGGTCTCGGCCGTGAACAACTGGGCACCGCCGTAGACACTGTGGACCGGCTGGCGGCGGGCGCTCTCCCCCGGATAGACGGCCGTGAAGGCCTGGTTGGGAGCCGATAGACCGTTGAGAATGGCCTCCACCCGGGTGGATTCCAGGCTGGGCTGAGCGATGCTGGACGTGGTCAAATTGTTCCTCCTAGGGTGCTGTCACGTGGACGGTGGGTTTGGCGGGCAGCGCGGTCTTCTCCTGGGCTACGAAGTCAAACACGTCTCGCATGGTCGTAAAGAACTGCGAGGGGAAGATGATGGTCGAGTTCTTCTCGGCCGATATCTCCACCAGCGATTGCAGATTGCGAAGTTGCAGGGCAATGGGTTGAGCGGCCATGACAGCCGCCGCCTGGCTGAGGCGTTCCGCCGCTTGATACTCGCCCTCGGCCGCAATGATCTTGGCCCGCTTTTCTCGTTCCGCCTCGGCTTCCTTGGCCATGGCACGCTGCATGCTCTCGGGCAAGGTGATGTCCTTCAACTCCACCAGGCTCACCACCGCACCCCACACCTCGGTGCGCTCGTCAATGATCTCCTTGAGCTTCTCGTTGATGTTCTCGGTGGCGGCCAGAACCTGGTCCAGCATGAACTGGCCCATGGTGTTGCGCACGGTGGTCTGGGCGATTTCGCCGATGGCGCTGGCCAGGTCTTCAATCTCGATGAGCGCCTTGAGGGCGTCGGTGACCCGATAGTAGGCCACCGCCGCGATGTCGATGGAGACGTTGTCCTTGGTGATGATCTTCTGGGTCGGGATGGGCAGCGTCTGGATGCGCATGTTCACGGTGACCATGCGATCGAGAATCGGAATGATCCACGTCATGCCAGGCTCGTGGATGAAAATGACCTTGCCCAGGCGAAAGTGTACGCCTTTCTGGTACTGCTGCACCACCCGCAAACCGGACAGCAGAAAGAAACCCACGACGAGAAAAATGGGAAAAAAGGCGGCTGGATCCATGGCCATCACAGGCTGCGGTCTTATCAAAGTCCGACTGCCCCCGTATCCGCAGCGCGGGGAGCAGCGGGGCATGCTCCGGTTATTCGCAGCCGGGGCTTTTACGCCTGTTGCGCCGGGTGGACCTGAAACGTCGCCGTGCCCTTGAGGTCGTTGTTGATCAGCACGTCGATCGCATATTGGCCCCACGTCGGCGGCATGAAGTTGTTGAAGGCGCTCAGCAGATTGATGGGGATGTGCCCGCCGGGGGGAATGAGGGGGTTGTTGGGCGGGACGACAGGGAACTCCGGGTTGAGCGGGAGGACCGAATGGCCATCCTGATCGGACACCCGAATGGTGACGGGCTGCAGCCGGCCCAGCTCGGTGCGGCTGACCAGGCAACGCACCACCACGACAAAGTTGATGGGCGTGCCCACGGGCACCCGAGTGCCCGCCGCGGGCGGCTGCGGCGGGGCGGCCAGGGGCTGGCAGAAGAAGGTGTGAACCCCGGCCCCCAGGATGCTGACGGAGCCGTCGGGCCCCGGTTCGGCGGCACGTCCGACCACAATCCAGTCGACGGTCATGGGTCAGAGGGTAACACGGACGCCGGAGCCATGCAAGCAGGAAGGGACGGGCCGATCCCCGGATTCCTGGATATGCGCAAATGCCTTGTCCTGCTCGTCGTCTTGCTCCTGACCGGATGCCATCACGTACATTGGTTGCCGAGCCCCATACCTGCCTCCGCTCAAGCACCGGCGGCGGTGGCCCCGGCCCCGGCCTCGACCCAGACCCCCGATGCGGGCCCCGAGGACCCGGCCGTCGTGCAGGCCTTTCTGCACGGCACCGGGCATGCCAGCTACGATATGGCCCTGAGCGCCTTCCAGACCCAGTGCAGCCAGTTGCTGAAGCATCACGATTGGGACGAACTGGAGGAGCTGTATGTCGAGTACGAGCAACATCGCAGCCAGTTCGCGGCCGATCGCGGCAATCTTCGCACGTTTTTTCACGACTGGACGTGGGGAGGCATGCCCAACGACCCGGTCGATCCCAAGACGCTTGTCGATGGGTGCTCGGTATGGATGAAGGCCCGCCCCCAGTCGCCGCTGCCGTGCATCACGCAGGCCATGGGCCGACTCTTGCTGATGTGGGCCGGACAGGTCTCCAAGACCGACGTCCCGGGGGAGGTGGCGGCCATCCACCGGGACCTGGACGAGGCCGAGAGGCGCATCAAGGCCACCCCCCGTTACCAGGGCCGATGGGTGTATCGGGACCTGTATTGCGCTCGGATGGAGACTGCCTGCGG
>DASYBA010000783.1:0-6521 GCA_036501005.1 Candidatus Xenobia bacterium
GATCAAGGGCAACGTCGGACTGGAGATGGCATTTGCCGATCTGGGCGGGTGGGATACGCACTCGGCGCAGGGGTCGGGGCGGGGACGGCTGGCGGGACGGCTGACGGAGTTCAGCGGTGCGCTGGCGGCCTTCTACCAGGACCTGGGGGACAAGATGGCCGACGTGGTGGTCATCACCATGACGGAGTTCGGGCGCACGTTCAAGGAGAACGGCAGCGGCGGGACGGACCACGGGCACGCCAGTTGCAACTTCATCCTGGGCGGGCCGGTGCGGGGCGGCAAGGTGTACGGCCAGTGGCCGGGGCTGGCGCCGGAGCAACTCAACGAGGGGCGGGACCTGGCGGTGACGACGGACTTCCGCACGGTGTTCGCAGAGGCGGCACAGTACCTGGGCGTGCCTGACATGGGCCGGGTCTTCCCGGGCTGGACACCCACCCGGCCCCTCGGCTATCTCGGGTAACCTTTGCCAAGCCCCAAGAGTGTGCCGTTCTGGACGCTCATGCTCCTGAGCGCCCTCTCTGGGCAGGGCTGCCAGTCAAACGAGCAGTTTATTGGGAACCACCTGAAGGAGGCGCCTGAGAACTACCCGCAGTTCACCTCAGCGCACGGGTTGGTGGATCCGCCAGTCCAGCACTGACGCCGTTGCCGCCCCCAGACTCGTCGATGTTCGATACATAGGACAAAGCACCCATTTTGAGAACACATATGTGACGCCAGCGGGAATCTGTCCCACATATGGAATGGCAGCGGCCGGCAAGCGATACCTGGCATGCGCACTCGAGCGGCGGCGGGAGCTGATGGGGCGGGCACCCGCCGCCGCACATCTTGCTACGTCGGGAGTGTCTTGAGGTCGATGACGAAGCGGTATCGGACGTCGCTTTTCAAAAGGCGCTCGTAGGCCGTGTTGACCTGATCGATAGGCATCAGTTCGATGTCGCTCTGGAGGTTGTGCTGGCCGCAGAAGTCGAGCATCTCCTGGGTCTCGGCGATGCCGCCGATCATGCTGCCCGCCAACGTGCGGCGCTTGGACACCAGCGCCATCAGGTCGACCGCTGGCGGTTGGTTGGCCGGCGGCAATCCCACTACCACCATGGTGGCGTCCCGCTTGAGGAGCTCGATGTAGGACCCCAGCGAGTAGCCCGACGACACCGTGCTGAGGATGAAGTCGAACGTCCCCTTGAGCGCTTCGAGAGCGCCTTCTTTGCGGGTGTTCACGACCTCGTGCGCCCCCAGCCGGCGAGCGTCGGCCGTCTTGTGGTCTGACGTGCTGAACACGAACACCTCGGCCCCGAAGGCTCGGGCAAACTGCACGCCCATGTGCCCCAGACCGCCCAGACCGACAATGCCGACCCGCTGGCCCTTGCCCACCTTCCAGTGTCGCAAGGGCGAGTAGGTGGTGATGCCGGCGCACAGCAGGGGTGCGGTCCGCGCCAGATCGAGGTTGGCCGGCAGGTGCAAGGCGAAGGCTTCGTCCACCACCAACAGCTTCGAGTAGCCACCATACGTCGGGGTCACCTCGTCCATCTCGGTGCCATTGTAGGTCACCGCCAGGTGGTTCTCGCAGTAGTTCTCCAGGCCCTCACGGCAGCCCCGGCAGGTGCGACAGGAGTTGACCATGCAGCCGACCCCCACCAGATCCCCGCTCTTGAACCGGGTCACCTTCTCCCCTACCCGCAGGACCTGTCCAGCAACCTCGTGACCGGGCACCATGGGAAAGATACCTTCGCTCCACTCGTCCTTCACCTGGTGCACGTCCGAGTGGCAGATCCCGCAGTAGGCGACGTCCATCAACACGTCGTGAGGTCCTGGTTCCCGCCGGGCGAACTCCCACGGCACCAGCGTCCCGCCGGGCTTCATGGCGGCGTACCCTTTGGTCGCAATGCCGGACTTGACCGCAACTTCAGACATGAATTCAACCCTCCTATCGCTAGTGTGTCGCTCTCCCGCAGGGACAACCCCGACACCCTGAGAAACGATCGCCGTGCCCTTGAACCTCTTGCCCAACACCGGCTCGCCCATGCTTTGTTCCAAGTGGCCGTGAAACTGCCCATGCCTGCCGCGGTGAGACTCTAATGCCGCCACCGGAACGCCAGTTGCCTCCACCTGTTTCGATCGGCCGCGCGTGGGAAACAAGCGAGGGCGAACCGGCCGACGCCCAGGCGGCGATCGCCGAGGCCGGCCAGAATCTGGCGGCCCTGCTAGCCCTGGAGCCCCACATGGTCACGGCGGCCCAGGCACAGACCCTGGCCGAGGCTCTCAAACCCGTGGTCGACACAGAGCCGTTCAGTGAGCCCAGACAGCTTGCCATGGTCCGTCTGTACGCCCGCGCCGGCGAGATGAAGCATGCCGAGCTGGCTTGTCGACTGGTGCTCCAACGCAACCTCGACTCGCTCCCCTGTCTCCATCTCCTGGCGGATATCTGCGAGGTCAAAGGGCAGCATCGAGATGGCATCCTGGCCAGCCACAGGATCCTCAGACTCGACCCCAAGGACGCCCCTGCTGCCTGGCGACTGGCCCGGTTCTATCGAATCATCGGCCTGGAGCGCGACGTCGATATCTGGAGCCGAAAGGCCGTCCAACTCTACCACGAGATGGGTCACCATGCCATCGCCGACCAGGTCCAGTCGACCACGTCCCCATAGATCGGCCCTCCTTGCCAAGACTCAGGCGGAGACTTCTTCCAGCACGCGGTGGTTGACCGGGGGGCTCAGCAGCGCCACGTCCAGGGCCACGAGTACCATGGCCCCGGCCATCAAGGCGAAAACGCTCGTCACCCCGTACGCTGCCAGCATCCACCCCGTCAGCCAGGACGCCCCGGCGGCCGAGAGGCGGCTCAGGCCATAGGTGAATCCCACCCCGGTGGTGCGGAGACGAGTCGGATACAGCTCGCACTGCCAGGCGTGGAATATCGAAGAGAACCAATGATTGAATATCGTCAGGGCCACCCCGCAAGCGATAAACGCCATGGCGGTCCGTGCTTGCGCAAACATGAGGCCCACACTGGCGACGGCTAGCGACAATCCTACCAGCGTCCACTTCCGTTCCAGGCGGTCCGCAGACACCAGACCCACCATGGCCCCGAGCGGAGCCGTCAAGGCGATGATGCTCGAGTATCGCAAAGCATCGACCAGCCCGACCCCCTGTTCCATCATGTAACGCGGGTACCAGTTGGCGAACCCATAGAAGCCCAATGTCTGCAAGAGATTGAACACGACCAGCATGAGGGTTCGACTCAAATACGTCCCCCGCCACAGCTCGCCGGCCGATACCGAGGGCGGGGGTGGCGCCAGCTCCGTTGCCTCTCCCTCCATGCCGTCCAGGTCATGCAGGGCGGCCTGGGCCTCCTCGAACCGTCCCCGGCTCTCCAGCCAGCGAGGCGATTCCGGCAACCGCCTCCGCACCATCCACACCAGCGCCGCCCCTATCGAACCGAGGGCCATCACCTGCCGCCACGCCAGCATGCGGGCCAGGAACGCCACCACGGGAATGCTGGTAAAACCGACCACCTGGGTGAACGCCACGCCCCGCCCACGCAACCCGGCCGGCACCAGCTCGGTGACATAGGTATCGATGACGATGGCCTCTCCGCCTATCCCCACTCCGGCCAGAAATCGCATGACCATGAGCCAGCCCGCGGACGGCGCCAGAGCCCCCCCTAGCGTGAACAGAGAAAACGCCGCCAGCATCCACATGAAGGCCGGGCGCCGTCCGACACGATCGCTGATGGCGCCAAAGCCGACCGTCCCCACGAACATGCCCAGAAACCCGGCCGCCACGAAGGGTCCAAGACTGTCCCGCGACAGGAAACCCGTCGATACCAGGACCGTGCCGAGGTAACCGACCATGAAGATGTCGTAGGTCTCAAACCAGATGCCGAGGGCCAGCACGGCCAGGAACCGGCGGGCTCGAGGAGAGGCCGCGAACTGCTCAAGACGCTCGGCCGTGGTCAAAGCCCCACCCCGGCCGGGGTAAGAATCGGTGAAACCCTGGGTAGACTGTGGATGATGTTCACCCGGCACTTCGAATTTCTCTCAAGGATTCGTTCGGTCCTGCAGCAGGAAGCCATGAGACGCCGTTCAAGACTCTTCCGCCGGATGTATCGAAGACTCATTCTTTCCGCTCTGCTCCTGACAGTCGCTGGACTGGCGCTGGGGGTCTGGGGTCCGACCCCGGCGGTCGACGGTCACATCTTCGACCAGCACCGCAACAGCATCTGGTTGGGCCACCGCTGGTTCGACGGGCGAGCCCGACCGAGCGACGTGGCGATGCTCCTCCCCCGCCTGCAGCAAGGCGGCATCGAAGACCTCTACGTGCACGTGGGTCCGTTGGACGCGCGGGGCCACATTCCGGAGTGGTCGCCGACCACCTGGCGCCCGATCCTCGAAGCCCTCCATCCGCGGCACGTGTATGCCTGGCTGGGAGGGGTCACCACCGATGTCTTCGGCATCGCACCCGATACGGTGGCGCTGGACTCGCCGACAGTTCGACAGGCCATCGTCGAGACGGCGAAAGACCTCGTTGTGCGGGGCGGCTTCGATGGCATTCACTATGACCTGGAGCTGATTCCCAATCGACAGCCGGGCTTTCTCACTCTGCTCGACAGTACTCGGGCAGCCCTGCCCAACACGTTGCTGTCAGTGGCCACCCCCATTCTGCATCCCCCCTGGACGCCGCTCCTCCACGCCTGGTCGAGCGACTACCTGGGAGAGGTGGGCGCCCGCTGCGACCAGGTGGCCGTCATGACCTACGACACCAGCATGCAGACCGCCACGCTGTACAAGCGGCTGCTGGCGTGGGAGGTGCCGGCGCTTTGCGAGGCGGTCCGAGGCCGAGGCTGCCACCTGATCCTGGGGGTCCCCTCGTATCGCGACCACACCGTCATCCACAACCCCAAGGCCGAGACTTTGCCGGCCGCCCTGGACGGCATCGCGTGGGGCCTGTCCCTCACCCCCGACCGTTCGGCCTTCCAGGGCATCGGCCTGTACGCCGAGTGGACGACCCGCCCGGAGGACTGGACAGCTCTAGAGATGCGCTGGTAGGAGACCCCCCCACCCCCCCGAAGTCGGGCGGAGATGCTTGAAACGCTTCCAAGCTCCCGAGCGGCCGAACCGATCCTCAGGGCGCCGGTGCTGCACCTGCTACCCACCCGCAGCCGGGTCCAGCAGGAGGTAGAGGCCCGCACTACCGCGGCCCTGCGAGATGGTCGATCCGCCCTGGTCGGCCCGGGGCTCATCACTTTCCCGGCCCTCATCGACATGCTGTACCGTGAAGTGCCAGAGCCCCGCACGGTGCTCTCCCCCCTCGCCCGCACGCTGCTGGCCGAGTCCGTCGTCAGCGACTACCTGTCGGGGCCCAATCGGCACCTGGAAGCGCAGCGGGTGTTCCGCGGCTTCACCCACGCCTTCCTGGCCTGGATGGACAGCCTGCGGCGGGCGCTGGTCACCCCCCAACAGTATGCCTCGACGCTGCTGGAAGACCCTCCCCTCGGGACGGAGCCCAGACAGGTCACCGAGCTGGCCGCACTCTACGAGGCCTTCCTGCAGCGACTCGATCGGGATACCCTGGTGGATGGGCCCGGCATGGAGCGGGCCGTCCTCGACCTCCTGGAGAGCCCCCATCCGATACGGGCACTGGACGGCGTGCGGGAGCTCCGCATGGAGGATTTCTACGACCTCACCTACTTACAGTTCCGCACCGTGCTGGCCTTGACCCAGCGCGTGCAAGAGGCCCGGGTGGAGTTCCCCTACAACGTCGACCGGCAGGACGCCTATCGGTTCGTGGGCGAGCACACCATCCGCTACTTCGAGCTGTTGGGGGAGGAGCGGGTGGCCAGTGCCATCGATCCGTGCTTCAAGTTCGACCGCTTCCGGCCAGGCACCGCCCTCTCGTTCGTCTTGCAACACGTCTTCAAGCCCGCCCCCAGCCGCCGAGGCCTGACCCGCCACCCCGGCGACGACTCCTTGCGCATCCTGGCGGCGCCCGGTCTGGGCCGAGAGGTCGAGACCATCGGCCGGAACATCCGCGGGCTCCTCTCCGCCGGCGTGCCGTCAGAAAGCATCGCCGTCGTGTTCCGCAACCTGGGGGCCTACGGCAAGCTGGTGGAGGATGTCTTCACCCGCTATCGGATCCCCTTCTCCTTCCGGCGAGGCAGCCCCTTGCTATCGAATCCCGTCGTCAGCCTGACGCTGACCATTCTTGAACTGGCGATGAGCCCGGATGACCTCGAGCGAGACAGGATCGTCCAGTTCCTGGGCTCAGCTTACGTCAGCCTGGGCGATGTCGATCCGGCTGCATTCGATCGGCTGACCGCTCAAGCCGACATTCTCGGCGGCCCCCTGACCGCCTGGCGGCAGGCCCTGGGGCGCGTCGCCGAAGCAAAGGACGACCGTACGGTCGACGCCCTCGAAGCCTTTCTCACCCCTTTGAACGACCCGCGGCCCTTGGCCGAGTGGACGCATGCCTTGCGAGTCGCCCTCTTCACGCTGGACTTGAGAAAAAACATCCAGAAGACCAAAGAGCCG
>DASYBA010000784.1:0-2212 GCA_036501005.1 Candidatus Xenobia bacterium
CGGACTCGAGTTCGGCTCGGAGTTGGCGGGACGAGCGGAACAGGACGGTCTGGATACCCAGGCTGCCGGCCGTTTCGAGGTTCTCCTTCTTGTCGTCAATCATCAATGTCGTCCTCGGCGCCAAGCCGAAACGGTCGAGCAGCCGCATGAAGATGACTGGATCGGGCTTCGCCACCCCTTCCCGACCGGAGACGACAGTGCCGTCAAACCAACCGAGGAACGCAAATCGCTCAAGGCGGAGCGGATACGTCTCCGCCTCCATGTTGGTCAGGGCGTAGCAGGGCAGGCCGGTATCTCTCACTGCTCGGAGGACTTCCACCGATCCTGCGTCGACGCCACCGATCATCTCCTCGCTGCGTCTGGACCAAGCCCAGATCAACTCGGAAAACTGGGGATGCCTGGAAGCCAGTTCGGCGCATGACGGCGCGGTCGGCACGCCCCGATCATGCGGCGCGTGCCAGGCCGGCGAACAGATCTCGGCCAGAAACCGTTCCATCTGGGCCTCGTCCGCGAACAATTTGCGGTAAAGGTGCCGAGGGTCCCAATCGAGTAGAACGCCGCCGATGTCGAAGACCACCGCCTTAACCGAGGGTTGCTCATAATCAGTGTGAGAACGCACACTGATTATGGTAGTTTGAACACTATGGATGTTCCAACGAGGCAGCAGATGATCATGCAGGCCCTCCGCCAACGCAGTCCGGTGTTGGTGGGGGAGTTGGCCGCCGCCCTGGAATGCTCTGAGATGACCGTGCGTCGTGACCTCGAGTCGCTGGAGCGCAGTGGGGGCCTGCGACGGGTGCACGGGGGCGCGGCGAGCATCTTTCTCAGTGCCGAGGAGACACCGTATGGCCTTCGGGCCCTTGAGGCCCGCGAGGCCAAGGCGACAATAGGCGCAGCTGCGGCCAGCCTCCTGGCTGACGGCGAAACGGTCATTCTTGACGGTGGGACCACCGCCATGGAGGTGGCTCGAGCGCTTCGCAGCCGGCGGATGACCGTCATGCCGCTGGCTCTCAGGCCAGCCTTTGAGCTGCACGAGTGCCCGGGCATCAAGCTTCTCCTCCCAGGCGGCGAAGTCCGTCCGGGCGAGTTGTCGTTGATGGGCAGTCTCACCGAGTTTTCTTTCTCGCAGCTCCGGTTCGACACATGCGTGATGGGTCCCTGTGGCATCGACGCCAAGGCGGGCATCACCACTCACCTACTGGCCGAGACGGCGGTAAAGCGTGCCGCGGCCAAAGCCTCGCAACGGGTGATCGCGGTGGCCGACTCCTCGAAGCTCGGCCGGGTCGCGTTCGGCCATATCTGCGATCTCGACGACATCGACATCGTCCTGACTGATTCCGAGGCTGACCAACAGATGGTGGAAGAGTTGCGGGAGGCGGGAGTCGACGTACGCTGCGTCTGACACCGATCCGGGCCCGGAACCAACCAGCGGCACCAGCCGCGACGGATCGTTGGCCACGGGTAGCCGTCATCGCCGTGTTCTTCGTGCACGGTTTCCTGTTCGCCTCCTGGACGGCCCACATCCCGCAGGTGCAAGAGCGCCTCAGCCTGAGTGACGGCCGACTCGGAATCGCGCTGCTCGGGGCCCCCATTGGCTCGATGCTGGCGATGGTGGTGGTGGCCCACCTCTTACCGGCAGCGGGAAGCAGGCGGATGGTGCGCCTGGCCCTTCTCGGCTACTGCGTTTCGGGACCGTTCATCGGGCTCACCCGTTCGTTCGGTTCGTTCTTCGTCGCCTTTCTGGTCTGGGGCTTCTTCCAGGGAATGCTTGACGTGTCGATGAACACCCAAGCGATCACTGTCGAGCGGTTCTCGGGCCGCGTGCTGATGCCAGGATTCCACGGATCGTGGAGTACGGGTGCCCTGGTCGGTGCGGTCACCGGGGCAGCTGCGGTGGGGCTGGGCCTTTCCCTGAGCGAGCAACTGCTCGTCCTGGCAGCACCGTGCCTCCTGGTGGTTGGCTGGCTTACGACGTCGATGATCCCCGACCGGCGAGTGGGTAGCGACCTCAGGTCGTCAGAGGGCAGGCCAGACAGGCGCGGTGGCGTGCTTCAGGGTGCGGTCATAGTGCTCGGGGGCATCGCCTTCGCCGACATGTTGTGCGAAGGTGCCGCCGCGGACTGGGCCGCCGTCTATCTTCGCAACTCGCTGCATGCCGTGCCCTTTGTCGCCGGAATGGCCTATGCGGCCTACGCCCTGGCGATGCTAGGCG
>DASYBA010000785.1:0-6597 GCA_036501005.1 Candidatus Xenobia bacterium
AAGCCCGCCCAGGCCCCCAGGGCGATCCAGGCGGAGCGGTTTCCCTCCATGACCGCGGCCCACAGTCGGTCACAGCATTCGACATAGAGCCAAGCCAGCGGCAGGTCCATCATGTAGGCCCGACTGTATTCGACAAACCCCAGGCTGGTGCCGAGAAGAAACACCGCGGTCCATGCCGTATCGGTATCGAACAGCCGCCGGGTCAAGCGGAACGTCGCCCACAGCAGCATGAGCCCGCAGGCGACGGTGACCAGCCGAAGGGCGAGAGTGGAGGGGCCGATGACCGACATGACGCCCATGGCCATCCAGTAGAGCAGGGGAGGCTTGTACCACGCCTGCAGCCCGTTGAACATGGGCACGACCCAGTCGTGGCGTAGCCACATGCCTTCAGCGATGGCGCCATACAAGGGTTCGTCGGGCTTGACGGCCACTGAGGCGTCACCCAGCGCGGCCAACAGCGAGATCACGATGGCCGCGAGGGTGAGGAGGCGAGGGCGCATGGCCCGTCAGTTGCTGTCCTGACGGGCCTTTCCTGCTATTCTGCTAGTCGACCCGGACCCACGTCGCCTGGGGGCCCTTCTCACCGTCTTCAGAGGCGTAGCGGACCTTCGTCCCGGGCACCAGGTCGCTCACACTGCCCCTCTTGACGGCGTGCAGGTGAAAATAGACCTCCTGCCCGTCCCCATCGAGGAAGCCATACTGATGGTCGGGGTTGAAGCGCAGGATGGTGCCCAGGCGGGACACCGGCTCGTGGGGCAGGACCGCCCTCCGAGCCACGTCTTCGTCCAGTCGCCGACCGAGGACCTCGAACGCCTCGCTGAGGAGGGGCAACACTTCCTCTCCCTGGCGAACCAGGGCCAGCGTCTCCGTTCCGTGCCTGAGCACCAG
The DNA here is from genome assembly GCA_036501005.1 of Candidatus Xenobia bacterium. Lineage (GTDB taxonomy): Bacteria > Vulcanimicrobiota > Xenobia > RGZZ01 > DASYBA01 > DASYBA01. The sequence continues at coordinate 889 of DASYBA010000785.1, forward strand.
GCGAACCTCGAAGGCCCCGTGTCGGTGGTGCGGGGTGGCGATCAGCTCCAGGCGCAGATTGGTGATAGGGTAGCGGGCCAGCCGCTCGATGCGAGCAAGCTCCTTGTCGATGACGGCGCGGTATTCAGGCAGAATGTCGACCTTCTGCCCTTCAATCTCCAGATTTGCAATCATTCTTGGCTGAGCCTTTCTACCGGATGATGGCCTCGTCGTCTTCATCCGAGGTGGGAATGTCGCCCGCGGTCTCCGCCTGCAACTGGTGCTGGGTGCTAGCCTCATCTGCACAACTCACCGAGCAGAAGGGAGTGTGGCCGGCCATGACCGGGATCTCCGGCAGGCGTCGGCCGCAATGCTCACAATAACGCATGTAAACCTCCTCCGCGTGATCACACCATGATGTTTGTACCCCTGGACTGTCCCAGCGTTAACATCTCGGCAATGTGGTGGGAGATCGACTACAGTAGAATGAATCATAACGAGCTTTAGCCAGGAGAAGGTTTTTTTGAGCGTACTGAGCAGCATGACCGCCCTGACCCACCTGGGGTCAACCGCGCGCAAGCGCGGGGCGGCTGCTGAGGTGACGCTGGACGAGGTGGCTGAAGCTGCCAATCGCATGAAGGTGTGGACGGAGGGCTATGCGGAGAAGCCCGCAGAACCCACCCCGGTCGACCTCATGCCCCGCCTCGTGTTCACCGCCCGCCCGGCCGCACCCACTGGCCTGGAAGGCCGTGTCCAGGCTCGCATGGCCGACTGTCGGACCATTTCCGAGATGGCAGACCCCATCGAGCGAAATCGGCAGATCACGGCCAAATATGCCGAGCTGTCCCGAGAGCTTGACGACGTCATCGATCACGGCCGTCGGCTGCACCCCAACTGGTCCACCTTCGCCAGCCACGCGTCGGCGACGGTCGGCCGGACCATGCGCGGCGAGGACCTGCCGGGTACCCGCAAGACCATCCAGGTGGCCGGCCAGCTCGTCGACATGGCGGGCGGCTTGATCGGTGGCGCCATCGGCACCGTGTTACGCGGCTTCAAGATGCCCAGCGTCACCGCCCACATCCAGGAACGCGACCTCGCTACCCGTTATTTTCTGGGCGAGGGCAACAACAAGGTGTTCTCGGAGATCGGCCAGGAGTTCGCCATCTTCGCGGAGACGTTCAAGGGCGACACTGCGCCGGACCAGGCCAAGTTCGACCAGTACGCGAAGCACTTCAGCCCGGAGCAGTCGACCCTCAAGGATGCTTTCCAAGACTACTGGCAAGGCATGTTCGAGACAGACGAGAAGCGCAAGGAAGAGCTCTTCTGGGCCGCCAACTGCCTGGCCGGCTCCCACGAGCAGCGCCGCCTCCAAGAACAGATTGCCGCCGCCCTGCCGTGGGGCGGGCACCGCTTCTTCACCCAGAACATGTCGCTGGTGTTTCCCGACGGCGAGATTCGTCTCAGCAAAGATCTGCCCAAGCGACCCGATGGTCGGGACTACCCGGTCGGGCTCGAGAACATCACCTACCCGCGGGCCTTCCAGGTCATCAACGACTGGGACAAGACCCGCAATGGCCTGAAAGCGAGCGGCGCCGGCGACTGGGCCCGCCTGGACGACCGCATGAACTTCATCGTCGACCTCTTCCGCACCCACGCGGACGACGGCAAGCTCTTCGAAAACCCGGTCGTCTGAGTCAGCTCCGATGGCGGAGCCAGAGCTGCATGAGGCGCTTGCTTTCCCTTTGCCACTGGGGGTCTAACGTACGGCGGTGCCACAGCAACCCGGGCAGGTGGCGATACAGACACTCGCGAGGGTGGACCACCGACCACTCTCCCACCTGGCTGTTGTGCCAGACGTTGAACGGCCAGCGCCATGGCCGAGACAGGTGCGGCTCGCGGAGGTGAGGGTCCTGGCAGTAGCCGACGACGGTTGGAAAGACTCGTCCGCACCGCCGCGACTCGACGTGCAGAAATATGGAGGCCCACAGATCGGTGACGTGGTCCAGGTCGACGAGGTCGGGCACCAGGTCCGGGGTCAACTTGAAGCGCAGGGCGCGTCCGTACAGCGGCAGGAGCCCCCATCGGGCCAATTGCTGGTGCTCCCGTAGCAGTTGGGGCAGGCGCTCGCCCCGCATTCGATAGCTCGGTTCGAATCGATCGTGGGAAAGGAGCAGGGCATCGCCCATGGCCAGGATCGCCTGGTAGGCCCGGCGTCTGATAAAGTCCGGCTCGGGCAGAGCTTCCAGACCGGCGCAGATCCGCCAAGCGCGCAAGAGACCCGCTCCCCGGTTGACGAGAAGGCGACTGGCCTCGATGGGCGGGAGCAGGTTGTTGGCGTCCCACCCTTCCACCCTGACACCGCCTAGCATGAAGGCCCGCTCCGGCTCTCGGGCACAGGCCACGCGGGCCGCCCCGGCCAGCAGCACGTGACCGTGTTCGAATTCGTGGAAATTGAGGCGGCGGGGAAGCCGTTCGGCTTCGGACGGCAGGAGAGGACGGCCGAACTCGACACCGACGCCCAGGCGTTCCTCCCAGCTCTGCTTGAGGGGAGCCAACAGGCGAGCGACGCCCAGGCGGGCATGCACCACCAGGAAGAGGTCCAGGTCGTGATAAGGCGTCTCAATCCCCTTGCGCCAAGCGATCCCGCCCTCACCGCAACCGTACGCCCCTCCCAGAAAAAGGGCGATGAAGTTGGCGCCGAGACGGCGATGAACCGCCGCCGCCAACTCGGTCAATTCCCCATGCAGCCAATGGTTGAACGCCACGGAGCCATGGGCAGCATAGACCGGCCATCGACATGTCAACATGTTCTGCCCGTTCGTACCCATTTTTACTATCGAATGAAACCCGTTCTGGTTCGGAAAGAACCAGGCGAGCCGCGGCAATGCCGGCCTTACGAGGGCCTGAGGAACCTGCAGTAGAAAGCCACAAAGACGAGGACGATGCCCACGTTGGCGGCGAGGCGTTCCCAGAATCGCTGCCGGAAGAAGAAGTAGTCCACGGTGACGATGAGGACGACCATGGCCAGGAGGCACAGCGCCCTGATGGTGGGATGGGTCACATGGACAAGTATACCCATCTGGCAGTGAACAACTGGATTCGATACAGTCGGGGCCGCAGCCAGATGTCAGTGCTGGCCGAAGATGCCATTCAGTTCGTCTGCCAAGGCCAGGTGATCTCGCCACGCCTGGCGCTCGTGCTCCGCCGCCTTGACCTCGGGCAGCGCGGCTCGGCCCATGTCGCTGGTCCGTTCTAGCAGTTGGTCGGGATACGATATCTCCAAGGCCTGGTCGCCGATCCACCGCTCGCGATCCCAGGGATTGTGCGCCATGGTCTGGCCGACCAGGTCTCGCAATTCGGTGGGACCGGACGAATTGATGCGATCGGTAATGGCCCGGTAAGGCTCCCGGAGCAGGGCCTGGCCGAGGGCCGAGTCCCGGTCGTCGGGGAGGCCCAGAACCCGCGCGGTCTGCAATTGCGCTCGAGGGATCCCCCAGAATTTTGCCCCTAGCCCGTGCAGTGCGGCCACGGCGTCAAATGCGACGTCGCGGGCCGCCTCCGGCGAGATGTTCCCGCTGAGCTGATCCAGGGCGCGGCGACCGATGACCATGCCGCGGGCCGCCCCGTAGGCCCGATCGCCCCCCTCTTCTCCGGCCTCCTTCGCGTTGCTGGCCCGGAGGAACACAGACTGAAATTCAACCGGAACGGAAGGCAGCGCATCTTGCGCCAGCCGATCGGCGGCAGCCTCGTCGAAGTCGTAGTCCGTCGCCAGGTTCTGGTGGGGGGGGGCCAGCTCCAGGGGAATGCAGCGGGGCACCGCGGCCGCTGCCGGTGGAGCCGCCTGGGCACCGACTCGCCCCGCTGCGGCCGGGCTTGGCACCGAGGCCGATGGGTCGCACAAGAGGCGTGCTGCATCGGCCGACAAACCGCCGTGTACGGCGGGAGTCTCGGCCGGGAGCGGCTCAACCGTTGCCTTCCTGGCGGTTCCAGGGAGACCTGGAGATACTGCAATACTGGGGGGGGTGGCTCTGGACATCGCCTGCATGCTTTTAGTATAGCAGGGTCGTGGCGGGGGTGATTAGCAAGTGGTGAACGCCGTGTAAATTGTTGCCGAAGCGGAACTAGTTGGTGCGGCTGAACTGGAAGGCCGCAGCCCCGACCAGGAGAACAGCCACCACCGCCAGGACCGATACGTCGGTGGGAATATCGAATCGAACCAGGCTGCTGCCGGGCAGCACGACGCTACGGAGCGCGTCCACGCCGTAGGTGAGCGGGTCGATGACCATGAGGGCTCGCATCCAGGCTGGCGCCGAGGCCAGCGGGAACATGGCCCCGCTGAGAAAGTAGAGGGGCATCACCAGCAGGTTCATGATGACCTGGAAGCCCTGCATGGAGCGCATGCGGGCGGCCAGCGCCGTGCCCAGGCTCGTGACCGCGATGCTGATGAGGAAGCAGAGCAGGATGATTTCCACCACCATGGTAGGGGATGGCGAGATGCCCGCGAGCGGCGCCAGAACGATCAAGATGATGGTCTGCACGACCGCGATGGTCGCACCGCCCAGCACCTTGCCGAAGGCCACCGCCCAACGGGGGACGGGGGCGACGAGCACCTCCTTGAGGAAGCCGAACTCGCGATCCCAGATGATGGAGATGGCCGCAAACATTGAGGTGAACAGGACGCTCATGCCGACGATGCCGGGGAACATGAACTGGAGATAGCTGACGTTGGGCGCCCGGTTGATGGTCAGGCCGCTGGCGATGCCGGGGCCCAGGATCAGCAAGTAGAGGACTGGCTGTCCGACCATGCCGATGAGCCTTTCGCGCTCTCGCCCCCATGCTTTGACTTCCCGCAGCCAGATGGTATAGACCACATCGAAAGGCTCTAGCATCAGCGCCTCCACATCTTGCGCATCTGGCGCATCTGGTCGAGGCCGGATCCCTCTTCTTCCCGAATGACGCGGCCCGTCAACTGCAAGAAGACGTCGTCCAGGCTCGGTTGCTGGACCTGGATGGAGCGAATGCGGCCCGGAAAATCGGAGACGACCTTGGGCACAAAGGCACTCCCGTCGTCGACCTGGAGCTGCAGGGCTCCGTCGACAACCTGGACGGTCACGTCGTATCGAGTAGCGATGGCTTGCTGCAGGTCCGAGTCTCCGCCGATGAGGATCTTGTCACCGCCAATGCGTCGCTTGAGCGCGGCGGGCGTATCGAGTGCTTGCAGCTTGCCGTGGTCGATGATGGCGATGCGATCGCAGTTCTCAGCCTCGTCCATGTAGTGGGTCGTCATGAAGACGGTGATGCCGACTTCGTCTCGCAGCCGGCGCACGTGCTCCCAGATGGCGTTGCGGGTCTGCGGGTCCAGGCCCACGGTGGGTTCGTCGAGAAACAACACCTTGGGGTGGTGCAAGAGTCCGCGGGCGATCTCCAGCCGACGCTTCATGCCGCCGGAGAAGGTTCGAACCAGGCTCTTGCGGCGGTCGGTCAGGCCGACAATGTCCAGCACCTGTTGCATCCGCTCCTCTCGAACCCGGCCGGGGACGTGATAGAGCATGGCGTGAAACTCGAGATTCTCTTCGGCGGTCAGACGGTCATCGAGAGAGGGGTCTTGAAATACCATGCCAATCGACTGACGGACGCCCGTGGGCTGTCGGACGACGTCGTAGCCGGCGAGCACGGCGTGCCCGCGGGTAGGGCGGAGCAGCGTCGACAACATGCTGATGGTGGTGCTCT
>DASYBA010000786.1:0-4349 GCA_036501005.1 Candidatus Xenobia bacterium
CGGGAGCGGTGTCGCAAAAGTACTACAATCATTACAGCCTGCTCCGCACGGTGGAAGACAACTTCGCCCTCGGCACGCTGGGCCAGGGTGACGCCAGCGCTCACCCGGTGCAGGACATCTGGCGGCGCTGACAAACCCGACCCCTTCATGTCCGCTTCTCCCCAGGGCAACGGCATACCGCCCAAGCCAGCCCCCGAAGACGTCCCGCAGCACAGCCCCATCCAGTATCCGGCCGAGTACACCTTCAAGATCATGGGGGTCGCTGCCGAAGATTTCCGTTCCCATGCCGTTGCGCTGGTGGGGCAGGTGGTCGGGCCTATCCCTGACGATCGGGTGCGCATGAACGCCAGCCCACAGGGCAAGTACCAATCGGTATCGGTCTCCGTCCGACTGGATTCCGAGAGCCAACGCCGGGCCGTCTACCAGTTGCTCTGGGAAGACAAACGGGTCCTGTACTACCTGTAAGGCGATGTTCGCGGGAACGCTTCTTCTGCTTCTCGCTGCCTTGTCCGGGACGGTGCTGACCTGGCTCTACCTGGACGAAGCCTCTCTGCCGATACGCCTGCTGGGGGGCGCCGCCACCGGCTTCCTGCTGCTGCCGTTGGTGGGCTACCTCGCGGCCCTGCCGTTCGGCCTGGGGCCTCTCTCCAACCTGGTGACGGCGGGCGTTCTGCTGGTGCCTCTCCTGTGGCTCAAGGAAGAACCCTGGCGCGAGCGCCTGCGACAAGTGGTCCGCCCCTGGACGTCCCCCGAGACCTGGCGGGACCACCTCCAGCCCATGGGCGCCGGGCTCTTGCTTTTGCTGGCCGTCATCGTCATCTTTCCGGAGACCGTCTACATGCGAGACGGCGACGTGTGGACCGGCGATTACAGCAACCTGGGCGATCTGCCTTTTCACTTCAGCATCGCCCAATCGTTCTGGCGGGGCGGCAACATCCCGCCGCAGGACGTCGAGCTGGCCGGCCATTCCCTGGCCTATCCCTTCCTGGTCGATTTCCTGACCGCCCAGCTCTACTCCCTGGGAGCGGGTTTGACGGATGCGATGACGCTGCAGAACGTCGCCATGGCCGGGGTGTTCTTTCTGACCATCAGCCTCGTGGCGGGGGCCCTGACCGGGCACAGGAGGGCGGCCGCCCTGTCGCCGTGGCTGGTTTTGTTCAGTGGGGGGCTGGGTTTCGTGATGCTTCGCCAGGAGGCGACCGGCGGACTGTGGGCGTTGCTCGGTCACCTTAACGACAGCTACACCATCCGGGGCGATACGGTCTGGCGCTGGCCCAACAGCGTCACTGCGCTCCTCATGCCGCAACGCAGCCTGCTCCTCGGGCTGCCCGTGCTGATGTGGGTCGGCTGGCTGTTCTGGCGGATGATCGGGCTGGAGCGCGGCCCGGCCCGCGACCGCCTGGCCATGGGGGCGGGGGTGCTCACCGGAGCCCTGGTCCTGGGGCACACCTACGCGGCGCTGGTGGCGGGTGCGGCAGGGCTCTGCCTGACCTTCCTGTTCTGGGAGCCCCGCAGTTGGGCACGGTATCTGGCCGTTTCGATCGCCACGGCGCTGCCCCAGATGCTGTGGCTGAGCCGCAGCCTGCACGCCGGCGGGTTTTTCGGGTGGAGCCCGGGCTGGGATCATGGCAACACGCCCGTGTGGATCTTCTGGCTGAAGAATGGGGGCCTGGTGTTGCCGCTCCTGGTCTGGTGGCTGTCGCAGGCCACCCCGGCGCAGCGGCGCTTCTGTGTGCCGTTCCTCCTCTTGCTGGTGGGGGCCAACCTGTTTCGCCTGGCTCCGTGGATCTGGGACAACATCAAGGTCCTGTTTCCGGCGTTTCTCTTTATCGTCCCCGGCGTGGCCGCTGTCGTCGCCCGCATCAGCCGCCAGGGCGCCCTCGGCATCGCCATGGCCGGGCTGCTCATGGTGGGCCTGTGCCTGTCCGGCGGGCTGGACGTCTGGCGCATCGTCACGCAGGCGGGAGAACTGAGGGAATTCACGGCCGACGAGGTGTGGTTTGCTGGCGAGGTGGCGAAAGTGGCCCAGGACCGGCCCGCGGTGGTGCTGCACGCCATGAACTACGATTCGAGCATCTACCTCAGCGGGTGCCTGTCGGTGGAGGGCTATAACGGCCACATGTGGAGCCGTGGCCTGGATCCCGGCACCCGCGAGCAGGACATTCGCACCATCTACGCGGGCGCACCGTCGGCCCCTGCCCTGCTCTCTCAGTATCACGTCGACTTCATCGCCGACACGCCCCAGGAGCAGGAAACGTATCAGGTCAACGAAGCCTTCCTGTCTCAATTCAAAGTTCTCGTTGATGGGAGGGGTTGTCGTCTCTACCAGGTCGTCTCGCACTAGAAAACGGCAGGCCGAGCCCGAGCCGGTCGTATCTCGTCTCGTTCCCGTGACGCTGCCCGACCCGGTGTGGTGGGGTGGTTCTGCCGCGGTCGTGCTGGTGGCCATCGTCCTGCGCTTCTACGACATCAACCGCGCCGTCGACCACCACGACGAGGGCGTCAACGGCAACTTCCTGGTCGACCTGGTGCGACATGGGGTCTACCACTACGACCCGACCAACTACCACGGGCCGACCCTCTACTTCCTGGCCCTGCCGTTCGTCAAGTTGCTGGGGCTGACCAACACGGCGGTGCGGGCCGAGACGGCATGCTTTGGCGTGCTGTGCGTCTTGCTGCTGCTCTGCCTGCAAAAGGAGATGGGGCGACTGGCCGCGCTCATCGCCGCCATGTTGTGGGCCGTATCGCCCGGCTCGGTTTTCATTTCCCGCTACTTCATTCACGAGATGCTGTTCTGCTGCTTCACGCTGGGCATGCTGGTGCCGCTCCTCTACGTCGACAAGCTGGGGCGTCTGTGGTCGAGCTGCCTGGCTTCTCTGTCGGCCGCGCTGCTGTTTGCGACCAAGGAAACGGCCATCCTGACCGTGCTGGCCATGGGGGTGGCGGAGTTCTCGGCTGACTATTTTACCCCTAAACATGCAGAGGCCCCGCCCGAGCCGCCCGAGTCGCCCATCCGCACCGCGCTGGTCAGCATCAGTTCGTTTTGCACGTTCGTCATCACGTTCTGCCTGTTCTATTCTTCCTTTTTCACCTGGCCGCAGGGTGTGTTGGACGGCGTCCGGGCGCTTCGCATCTGGACCAATACCGGCAAGGACTCGCACGTCCATCCATGGGACCAGTATTTCCAGTGGATGAGCCAGATGGAGATGCCCATCCTGCTCCTGGGGCTCTTTGGCATCGTCATCATCCTGGCTTTGTGGCGCACGCGCTTCAACTTGTTCCTGGCTCTGTGGGGCCTGTTCATGCTGGGCGGTTACTCGGCGATTCCCTACAAGACGCCGTGGCTCGACCTCAACATCCTCCTGCCTCTGGCCTGTTGCGCGGGCGTCGGCCTGTCCTGGCTCAGCCGCTATCTGACCCCCGGGTGGATCGTCGGCATCGTCGGACTGTGCGCCGCCATATCGACGGCGCAGGCGTGGGATCTGTCGCTACTGCATTACGACGATGACAGCCTGGCTTACGTCTACGCCCACACCACGCGCCAATTCACGCAGATGCTGGACGTCATCGACCGGGACGCCAAGGCCATGGGCAAGGGCAACCAGGCCTCCATCGTCGTGACCTCGCCCGAGTACTGGCCCATGCCGTGGTACCTGCGAGACTGGCCCAACGTCGGCTACTACAGCAAGGTGACGTTCGTCGGCACGCACCCGGACATGATCGTCGGCCTGGACGAAGACAACAATGCAGACCCCACCCGGCACCAGACCGCGGACATCATGGCGCAGACGAGGGGGGCCTTTACCCAGGTAGGCAAGTGGGCGCTCCGACCCGGCATCAACCTGGTGCTCTTCGAGCGTACGGAAGAGATCAAACATTGAACGACGCCGCGGTCGTGATTCGGGCTTTCCAGCCGCGCGACCGGGAGGCGGTGCGCGACATCTGCCTCCAGACGGCCGACGGCGGGCATCCTCTGGACCTCGACTTCTTTTCTGACCACGAGCTGTTTGCCGATCTCCTGACGCTCTGGTATACCGACCTGAGCCCGGCGACCGTCTGGGTGGCCGAGGCGGGTGGGCAGGTGGTAGGCTACTGCATGGGGTGCCTGAGCAGCCTGACCATGCAACGACAGCTCATGCGGCACGTCGTCTTGCCCAGCCTGTGGCGGGCCCTCAAGCGAGGCACGCTGCTGCGCCTGGCCATGTTCAAGACCCTGTGGGGCAACGCCCGGGTCTGGATGGACAGCCTGATCCAGCGGGAGCGGCACGCCTTGCACTATCCGGCCCAGATCCACGTCAACCTGCGGCCGGGCTTCCGCGGCCACCGGGTGGGCCACCAACTGGCCGAAC
>DASYBA010000787.1:0-5220 GCA_036501005.1 Candidatus Xenobia bacterium
CATAGCAACTGCCCGACCGGGCGGGCCGGCAGGTCTGGGAAGATCTGCTGGCCTCGAAGCCAGGTCGCCTTGACGAGGCCATGCAAGACTCTTCCGATATAGGGGCTCAACGGGTGGCGATGGTACAGGTTGGCCGGCGCCACCTCGAAGGAGGCGTCGGGGTCCAGCACGACAAAGTCGGCGTCCTGGCCGACGGCGATCCTCCCCTTGTGGGGCAAACCCGCCAGGCGAGCGGGCCGCTCGCACATCCACCGCGTGATATCCGACAACGTGGCTCCCCTCTTCCGCGCCTCCGTCCACGTATTGGACAGGCTCAACTGGGCCGACGAAATCCCGCCCCATGCCGTCATGAAGTCGCCCTGCTCGAGGGCTTTCAGGCCAGGCGGGCTGGGAGAGTGATCCGACACCACCTGGCACAGGGTGCCGTCTCGCACGGCGTCCCACAGGGCATCCCGATTGGACCGCTCGCGAATGGGGGGGCAGCACTTGAAGGGGGTAGCCTTGTCGGGAATCTCCTCCGCCGCCAGGACCAGGTAGTGTGGGCAGGTCTCGGCCGAGAACGGGGCTCGGGCCGCCGCTCTCGATACGGTTTCGAGGGCATCAGAGGAGGACAGATGGACGACATGGGTCGGACAGCCGATTGCCTCCGACAGCGATGCCACCAAAGCGATGGCCTCATTCTCGGCGGCTCGGGGGCGGGAGGCCAGGAACGTTCGATAGCGTGTCGGATCGGCCGCCGCGACCGCCTCGGCGGCCGCCTCCAGGGGCCCCGGCAGCTCAGCGTGGACCAGCAGGGTCGAACCCAATCGTTTGAGCTCCCGCATGAAGGCGGGAATCTCGCCGGCGGTGAGGTGGCCGAACTCGTCCACCCCCGACGGGCACAGGAAGCATTTGAAGCCCCGCACGCCGGCCTCGACCATGGGGGCTAGATCGGCCAGATTGCCGGGCACCGCGCCCCCCCAGAAAGCGACGTCCACCCAGACTCGGCCTCGGGCCGCGGCCCGTTTGGCTTCCAGGCCGGCCATGGTGGTGGTGGGCGGAATGCTGTTGAGCGGCATGTCGACCAGGGTCGTCGTGCCCCCGGCCGCGGCGGCGCGGGTGATGGTATCGAATCCTTCCCAGTCGGTCCGACCCGGTTCGTTGATGTGGACGTGCGCGTCGACGACGCCCGGCATGATGGCGGCGGATCCGTAATCGAAGCATGCCGCCCCTTCCGGGACCTCCCCGAAGCCTGCGACCGCCTGGATCTTGCCGCCGTCTACGTGGACGGTCGCAGCCCGTTCACCGGAAGGGAGCACCACTCTTGAACTGCGAAGAACAATCAAGGCGCCTTCTCGGTTCGGATTGCGGCCGTCACGTCCCTTCTAGCCGTTGTCAGGGGCGCAGTGGTTGGCCAGGAAGCGGTCCATTACGCTGGCCCCCGTCTTGGGGACGACCACGGAAGTCGCCTTGCCCAGATCGGCCGAGGTCTTCGGATTGTGGTGGAAGATGTGGCCGATGTGGTGGATGACCGACTTGACGGCTTTCACCGGATGAACGTGGCCCGCCAGCGTCGTGCCCAGATAGCCGACCGCCCCGACCCCGCCCACGATGGGCGCCGCCGGTCCGGTGAACGGACTGGCGATCATCATGCCCCCGAAGACGACCTTGGCACCGCCTCTTTCGGCCCGGTGCTCGCCGGCCACCTTGGCGTGGTGGATGTCCTGGGTCACCTGGTCATACTGGCCCACGGTGGCGGGGGTCAACTGGCCCTGCTCGGCGAGGGAGATGACCTGGTCGTCCACGCTATGCTGGAGCTTGTTGGCCTGGTGCACGGTATGCAGGCCGGTGCCGATGTCGATCCCGCCGTCGACGACCGCAATGCCGCCGCTGACGATGGTGAGGGGCTTGGCGATGTTGGCCGCCGCCTGGGCATGGCTGCCGACGATGCTCGCCTTGGCGCCCAGTTGCTGCGCCTCGCTGCCCAACACCTGGGCCTGGCCCAGGTTGCCGGCCATGGCGGCGGTTTGTGCGGCCTGGCCCAGAGAGCTGGCCTCAGCGCCCATCGCCATGGCCTGGTTGCCGAGGTTGATGGCCGTGACGGATTCGACGGCGGCTCCCGTCAGGGGCGCCACCTTGAGGATCTCGAGGCCAGGGTCGAACTGCTGGTCACCGGCCGACGGCATCTGTCCCACGTTCAGGTCGCCGTCGGCCGAGTGCACGACGGTCTGGTCTGGCGCTGGGGCGGCTGGCAACGCGCCGCCCGGCATCAGATCTGCATCGGCTGGCAGGGCACCGCCCGGCATCAGCTCGGCATCAACAGCCTGGGGAGCGTGATGGTGATGGAAGATATGGCCGATGGCTTTGACGGCCTTGACGGGGTGGATGTGCCCGGCGACCGACGTACCCAGGTAACCGACGGCCCCTACACCGCCCACGATGGGGGCGGCGGGCCCCGTGAAAGGACTGGCGATCATCATGCCGCCGAAGACGACCTTCGCCCCGCCCCGTTCCACCCGGTGCTCGCCTTTGACCTTGAGGTGATGCAGCCCGTGACGGGCCTGGTCGGCCTGGTGGGCCAGGTCGGGCGTCAACTGGCCCTGGTCGGCCAGGCTGTGCACGTCGGCGTCGACCGCCCGCGTCAACCGGTTGGCCTGGTGAATCTCGTGGGCCCCGGTGCCAATATCGATACCGCCGTCGACCACCGCGATGCTGCCGCCGACGATGGACGTCACCTTGGCGACGTTGGCCGCAGCCTGGGCTTTGCTGCCCAGAGCCGACGCCAGCGCACCGTCGTGCTGCGCCTGCGAGCCCAGCGCGGCGGCCTGCTGCAGGTTGCCGGCGGCGGCTGCAGCCTGCGCCTGGGCAGCGAGCGACTCGGCCTGGCCCGCCAGCGACAGGGCGGCGTTACCGGCGTTGATGGCGGTCACGGTCTCGACCGCCGTGCCCGCCAGCGGAATCACTGAGCCGACCTCAAGAGCCGTATTGGCCTTGGTGCTGTCTCCCTGGGGCACGGTGACGCCCAGGGTGGGAGCAGCCGTATCGGTTTTGACCTCGGCCGACACGGCGGGCGCCGGAGCCTCGGCGGGAGGCGCCAGAACCACTGGAGCCTGCCACGAGAGATGCAGGTCGGGAATTGGATCGAGGGGCCCCAGGTCGATGGTCGGCGGCGTCAAGTCGGGCATCACCGGCGCCACGACGATGGGGGCCGTCGGCTTGAAGCTGGGGGCGGCGGGCTGGTGATGGGCGGCCGTCCCGTGATGGTGGGCTGCTGCGTGATGATGAGTGGCGTGATGATGGGGCGCGGCATGATGGGCCGCAGGGTGGACCACGGGGACGACCTTCGGTTGCGCGGCCACTCCGGGTGCGGCCGGCGGCGCCACCTGAAGCGGCGCAGGCTTGACCACCGGTGCGGGCGCGACCTGCACCGTCTCGGTCGGCCGCGGCGTGACCGGCACGCAGTGCGGACCGACCCAGTTTCCGATACCCGCCACGGTGAGGGCCAGCAAAATGCTGCCGCCGATGGTCTGGTACAAGCGTCGCAGCCCCGACTTCTGGTCCGGCGGGGGGGCGGCGCTTAGATCCACCGTCTCCTTGACGGGTGGAGGCGGCTCAGGAGCCGAGACTTCGTTTTTCGATACCTTGAAGCTTCCGGCGAAATGCGAAAACCAACGCTCCCGTGGGGAGCGAATCCCTAGCGACTCCATGTCCAACCTCACACACCCGATTTTTTATCTATGGCCAGCTTACCAACCCGAGTTTGCCGGATTGTGAACGTCAGATGTCCAATTGTTACAAAAGCACAACTACTGGCCGGGCGGGAAGAGATGGACCAGGATGTCGGGGACGCGGGCGGCCCAGGCCGTTTCGTTGTGGTGGGCACCGGGGATTTCCCGATAGAAGAGCGTCTGCTCGTCGCGGTAGCCCGCACCCTGGAGGACGACGTGCATGCGGCGGGTGTCGGCCACGGTCTCCGCCGGCTCGTCCCCTTCCTCGGTGCCGATGTCGAGCCAGATGCGCCGCAGCGGAGGTGTCGGCGGCGACGTCGCCATGGCGTGCGTCAGCCACTGCCCATCCCACCAGAGCGAAGGAGACACGCACCCTACCCGGCGGAACACGTCGGGGTGGCGCCAGCTCGCATAGAGCGATAACAATCCCCCCAGGGAGGACCCCATGATGGCGCTGTCGTCGGGCACGGTTCGATACTGGTGATCGACCCACGGCTTGAGCTCGCTCAATAAGAACTGGATGTATCGATCGGCGCCCCCGCCCGGGTGCTTCGGGTCCGAGACCGGGGTGTATTCAACGATGCGGTCAGCAGAATTGTAGACAGCCACCATGATGACCGGCGCCATCTGGTGGCTGCGGATGAGCCGCTCCGCCGATTCGTCCAGGCCCCACTCCTGCCCGAACGCGGAAGTCTGTCGATCGAAGTCGTTCTGCCCGTCCTGCAGGTAGAGCACCGGATAGCGACGCAGGCTCTGCCGATAGCCGGGGGGCAGGTAGACCAGCACGGTACGAGGCTCGGGCAGCAGCGACGAGCGAAATTCCGTCCGTTCGATATCGCCGTGCAGATCGGGACCCGATACCGGAACCTGGGCCGCCGCCACGGCGACCAGCAGCAACCACAGCAGGCACCTCATGCGAGCACGTGCGGGCGGCGGTCCGCCACAGTCGAGATGAGCTCACCAAAGAGCCCGTTGGCCCAGGCGAACCATGGACGGGAGAACTGGGTGGCGTCGTCCTTGTCGAAGGCCTCGTGCATGAAACCCGTGCCCGCGTGGGTCCGCTTCAGCATGTCCAGGCACCGGCGAATTTCGGCGTCGTCGGTCGACGTCAACGCCTGCATGGCCAGCGATATAGGCCAGATGCGGTTCGGCCCGGTATGTGGGCTCCCGATCCCGTCCCCGGCCCGACCCTTGAAATACCACGGATTGTCGGGGCTGAGCACCAGTGCACGGGTATTCCGATAGACGGTATCGTGCGTCGAAAGGCAGCCCAGATAGGGCAGGGAGAGGAGGCTGGGAACGTTGGCGTCGTCCATGAGGACGGCACTGCCAAAGCCATCGACCTCGTAGGGCATCACGGTGCCGTGCCGAGGATGGGGGGCCCGGCCCAGGCGTTGGAGCTGACCTTCGACTTGCTGGGCGATGCGGAGGGCCTCGCTGGCCACCTCGCGGCTCATGTCGGCCAGGTCCCGCAGCACCCGCACGGCCATGTAGTTGGCCGGAATCAGATAGG
>DASYBA010000788.1:0-14432 GCA_036501005.1 Candidatus Xenobia bacterium
GACGCCTTGGCCTACCTGCAGTACACTTCCGGGTCCACCTCCACCCCGAAAGGGGTCATGGTCACGCATGGCAACCTGGCGGCCAACCTGGACATGCTGGCCGTCTCCTGCGACCACCCGGCCGACGCCACGCTGGCAAGCTGGCTGCCGATGTTCCACGACATGGGCCTGGTCACCAAGGTACTGTTGCCGGTCTACTTGGGCCTGCACGGCGTGCTGATGTCGCCCACCGCCTTCCTGCAGAAGCCGCTCCGCTGGCTGTCGGCCATCTCGCAATGGCGGGCCGACACCAGTGGCGGTCCCAATTTTGCCTATGAGCTGTGCGTGCGGCGCATCAAGCCCGAAGAGACCGACGGCCTGGATCTGTCCTCCTGGCGCATCGCCTTCAACGGGGCCGAGCCCGTCCGCCCGCAGACCGTCGATCGGTTTGTCGAGGCTTTCCAACACTGCGGCTTCCGCCGTCGCTCCATGGTGCCGGTGTACGGTCTGGCGGAGGCGACGCTGTTCGTCTCCGGCACCCGACCTCGGGAGAACTTCGTCCTGTCCGTCGACCCGACGGCCTTTGCCCAGCACCGCCTCGTGCCAGACCACAGCGACTCCGCCCACCGCCTCATCTCGTGCGGCCAGCCCTGGCTGGATGAAAAGGTCGCCGTGGTCGAGCCTGAGACGGGTACCCGGTGCGAGTCCGGCCAGGTGGGCGAGATCTGGTTGTCCGGGTCGCACATCGGGGCCGGCTACTGGAAGCGTCCCGACGTCACCGAAGAAGTCTTCCACGCCCGCCTGCCCGACGGCGACGGGCCCTACCTCCGCACCGGCGACCTGGGGGCGGTGTGGAACGGTGAGATCGTCGTCACCGGCCGCCTCAAAGACCTCATCATCATTCGCGGCCGCAACCACTATCCGCACGACATCGAGCACACCGTGCAGGCCTGCCACCCGGCCTTCCGCCCCGACAGCGGCGCGGCCTTTTCCATCGACGTCGACGGCGACGAGAAGCTGGCGGTGGTGCAGGAAGTCACCGACGTGCCCGACGACCTCGACGCCGTCTTCAGCGCCGTGCGACGGGCCGTAGCGGAAAGCCACGAGCTGGAGACGCACGCCATCTCGCTGGTGCACAAAGCGACCATGCCCAAGACCTCGAGCGGCAAGATCCAGCGCCGGGCTTGCCGCAGTGCGTTTCTCGAGGGCACCCTGAGGGAAGTCGGTCGGTGGACCCAGGGCAAGGCCACCCGCGCCGACCAGGCGCCCTCCGTGCCGGCCGCCAACCGCATCGAGGCGTGGCTCTCCAAATGGCTGCAGGACAATACCGGCCAGACCTTCTCGCCGCAGCGGGCCTTTCTCGAATACGGCCTGGATTCGCTGCGCACCACGACGCTGGTGCACGAGCTGAGCGAGTGGCTGGGCACGACCCTCGACGTCGCGCTGGCCTGGGACTATCCGACGCCCGCCGCGTTGGCCGCGCATCTGAGCGGCGAACGGGAAATCATTCAATCGCCGGCGGCCGCCACCACCGAACCGATTGCCGTCGTGGGGGTCGGGTGCCGCTTTCCCGGTGGGGTGCACGGGCCCGACGCCTTTTGGCAGCGCCTGCTGGAAGGGTTTGACGGCGTCGGTGAGGTGCCGTCCGAGCGTTGGGACGTGAACGCCTGGTACGATCCCGACCCGGAAGCCAAGGGCAAGATGGTCACCCGCTGGGGCGGCTTCCTGCGCGACATCGACCGCTTTGACGCCAGCTTCTTCGGCATCGCCCCGCGGGAAGCGGTCAGCATGGACCCGCAGCAGCGGCTTCTCCTGGAGACCTCGTGGGAGGCCCTGGAGAACGCCGGGCAAGCGCCCGATCGCCTCATGGGCACCCGTACCGGCGTCTTTGTCGGCATCTGCGGGAGCGACTACCTCGATTGCACCCGCCCAGACCCGTCCAACATTGACGCCTGGACCATGACGGGCAGCGCCGCCAGCATCGCGGCGGGCCGCGTGTCGTACCTGCTGGGTCTGAAGGGCCCCAGCCTGGCGGTGGATACGGCCTGCTCGTCGTCGCTCCTCGCCATCCACCTGGCCTGCCAGAGCCTGCGGGCCGGGGAGTGCGACCTGGCGCTGGCCGGTGGCGTGAACCTGGTACTCTCGCCGGAGGGGACAGTCTATTTCTCCCGGGTGCGGGCCATGTCGCCCACCGGCCGTTGTCACACCTTCGACGCCTCGGCCGACGGCTACGTACGGGCCGAAGGCTGCGGTGTGGTGGCGCTCAAGCCTCTCTCGGCCGCGCAGCGCGACGGCGATCGCATCCTGGCCGTCATCCGCGGCAGCGCCGCCAACCAGGACGGCCGCAGCAACGGTCTGACCGCCCCCAACGGCCCGTCCCAGGAAGCCGTCATCCGGGACGCCCTGACGGCCGCGGGCGTGGCGCCGCACCAGGTCGGCTACGTCGAGACGCACGGCACCGGCACGCCGCTGGGCGATCCGATCGAGGTCAAGGCGCTGGCCGGCGTGTTTGCCGCCGATCGCAATCCGGAGCGGCCGCTCCGCATCGGGTCGGTGAAAACCAACATCGGCCATACCGAAGGAGCGGCCGGCGTCGCCGGCTTCATCAAGGCGGCGCTGGCGGTCCATCATGGGACCATCCCGGCGCACAACCACTTCAAGACGCCCAGCCCGCACATTCCGTGGCATCGATGGCCGGTCCAGGTGCCGACAAAGCCCAGCGCGTGGCAGGAAGATGGCCCGCGGGTGGCCGGCGTCAGTTCTTTCGGCTTCAGCGGCACCAACGTGCACGTCGTGATGGAACAACCCCCCGTCGCCGACGTCCCCGCCACGCCGAGTCGTCCCGTGCACCTCTTGCCGCTGTCCGCCAGCACGGAGACGGCGTTGCGGGAGCTGGCGGACGGGCTGGCCCCCGTGCTCAAGGACGACACGCTGGCTGACGCCTGCAGCACCATGGCCCGAGGCCGCGCCGCCCTGACCCTGCGAGCCTTCGTCGTCGGCGCGAGCGCCGCCGAAATGGTGCGAGGACTGGGAGGGTTGTCGGCGGAAAAGGTCGTCGAGGGGGTCGTGCCTCGGGTCGGGTTCCTCCTCACCGGGCAGGGGTCGCAGTACGCCGGCATGGGCAAGACCTTATATGCCGACAGCCCCGTGTTCCGAGCGGCCATCGACCGCTGCGCGGCCGGCTTCGATCCCCTGCTCGGCACGTCCCTCCTCGAGGTCTTGCAAGACGACAGCCGCCTGCGAGACACGACCGGGACCCAGCCGGCGCTGTTCGCCCTGGAGTGGGCTTTGTGCGAGTTGTGGCGCTCGTGGGGCATCGTGCCGCACGGTCTGGTGGGGCACAGCGTGGGCGAACTGGTCGCTGCCACGATCGCCGGCGTGTTCTCGCTCGACGACGCCATTCGCCTGGTGGCGGCCCGCGCCCGTCTCATGGGCGCGCTGCCCACCGGCGGCGCCATGCTCTCGGTGGCGGCAGCCGAGGCCCGCGTCCTGCCCATCGTGGGCGACCGGGTCGACGTTGCGGCCGTCAACGCAGCCGATCAGACGGTCATTTCGGGGACGGAATCGGAAGTGCTGTCGGCAGCCGCCCGCCTGCAAGAGGCCGGCCTCTCCACGACTCGGCTGGACGTCTCCCACGCCTTCCATTCTCGCCTCATGGACCCCATGCTGGCGGAGTTCCGCGCCATCTGCCAGAGCGTGCAGTTCAGCCCCCCGCAGATCCCGCTCTATTCGACCTCCGTCGGCCGCCTGGACGACCCGGAGTACTGGGTGCAACAAATTCGCCAGCCGGTGCGATTCGCGCCGGCGCTGAATGCCATGGTCGGGGCTGGGGTGCACGTCCTGCTCGAGGTCGGGCCGAAGCCGGTCCTCCTCGGTCTGGTGGGGCGTGCCCATCCCGACGTCAAGGGTCTCCCTTCTCTACGCCCTAAGCGGGACGAATGGCGCACTCTCCTCACCGCGCTGGGCACTCTATGGGTGCGGGGCGCCACGGTCGATTGGGCGGCCTTCGACGGTCCGCGCCGGCGCCTGGCCCTGCCGACCTATCCCTTCCAGCGACAGCGTTATTGGGCAGAGCGCGGGGCCATCCGGGAGAGCTCCGCCGGCCATCCCCTGGTCGGTGTCCGCACCGAGCTCCCGGAAGGCGGCAACGTCTTTGCCTTCCGCCTCTCGCTGACCCGCTTCCCGTGGCTGGGCGATCACCGCGTGTTCGGCGTGCCGGTCGTGCCGGGCGCGGCCATGCTGGAGATGGCCATGGGGGCCGCCGATGCACTCTTCGGACCGGGTCGCCATCGGGTCGCGGACGTGACCTTCGAACGAGCCATGATCGTACCGGACGATGCCACCCGGGAGATTCGCATCGTCACCGACGTCAACGCCGGCTTCGGGATCCATTCCCGTATCGAAGGCGAGGAGTGGATTCGACACGCCCGCGGACGGTTGGTGCAGGACGGGGCCGAGACCCCTTCTGGCACCGATCTGGCGGCCGTGCAGGCGCGGTGTGAAACCGCCATGGCCGTGCCCGCCTTCTACGCGGAGTCGGCGCACCACCAGGTCCAACTGGGGCCGATCTTCCAGGTGCTGACGGGGGTCTGGTACGGCTCGGGCGAGACGTTCGCCACCGCCCGCGGCGCCTCGGATGGCTTCCCGCTCCACCCGGCCCTCCTCGACAGCGCGCTGCAGTCGGTCTGCGCGACGGTCGCGCACCAGAACGAGGGCACTTGGCTGCCCATGGCGGTGGAGGCCTACGAACGCCCCGTCGGCACGGAATTCCAGGTGCACGCAGTGATGCGGGCCGACCACCTTGGAGACGTCATTTTCTACGACGCCCAGGGCCAGCCGCGGGGTCGCCTGTCGGGGCTCCTGGTGGGCTCAGTCGCGGCCAGCGCCCTGTTGGGCAGACCTACCCCCAGCAAAGTGTTCGTCCCGCAGTGGCAGGACCTGGGGCCGTCCACCCCGGCCACCCTGGAAAAGTGGCTCCGGGTTGGTCGCGACGGGCTTCCGGCAGACTTCAACGGCGAGGTCGGAGTGGTCTTCGAATGGCCCGGCGGCAGCGCGGCAGACGGCGCCACCGCCCTCCTGCGACTCGCCCAGGCGTTGGTCCAGCGGCCCCGCCCCCTGGTCATCTTGACCCACGAGGCGCAGGCGGTTGGCTCGGAGATGGTGCAGCCGGACGCGGCAGCCCTGTGGGGCCTGGGCCGGGTGTTGCGGGGCGAGCATCCCGAGCTGCAGGTGCGACTGGTCGATCTGCCCTCGGGCACGCCGTGGTCGGCGCTCCCTGAAGGGGAGTCCGAGCTGGCCTGGCGGAACGGCCACTGGTACCGCCTCCGAGGCACGGCGGAAGCCCCCAAAGGGTCGCCGCCCGCCCTTCATGCCGACGCCACGTACCTGGTCACGGGCGGCCTGGGGGCCCTGGGACGGCACGTCGCCCGCTGGCTCGTGGCCCACGGCGCACGCCACCTCATGCTCTTGGGTCGGCGTCCGGGGACGGTCGAGCTGGATGCGGACGTCACGGTGGCCGCCGTCGACGTGGCAGACCGGTCGGCGCTGCACAAAGTGTTGCAGGCCATCCCGCCGGACCGCCCCCTACGAGGGGTGTTCCATGCCGCGGGCGTGCTGGATGACGGGATCGTCTCGGACATGACGCCGGAGCGCTTCCACACGGTCATGGCCCCGAAGGTCGACGGCGCCCGCCATCTGGATGAATTGACCCGGGATCTGGATTTCTTCGTGCTCTTCTCGTCGGCGGCCGGCCTGTTTGGCAACCCGGGCCAGTCGCCCTACGCGGCCGCCAACACCTTTCTGGACGGTCTGGCGCAGGCCCGCCACCACGCCGGCAAGGCCGCGGTCAGCGTCGCCTTCGGGCCGTGGGAGGACGGCCTGGCGGCCGGCCAACGGCGCAAGCTGCTGCGACCTCTGACCCCCGAAGACGGCCTCCGGCTGATGGAACTGGCCATGGCCAGCGGCGCGCCCGTGGTCGGGGCCTTCCCGCTGGATACGGCGGCCTGGGCCGACATGCCCGTCCCGACCATGTTGTCTGAGGTGGTGCGGGCGCCGGTGGCCCGGGTCGCCACCCCCTTCTCGGAGCGACTGCGAGGGCTGGAGCCCGAGGCGCAGGTGCAGGCCATCGTAGAGGCAGTGCGCGAGGAGGCGAGCCGGGTCATGGGCCTGGCCGACATCCCGGCCGATCGGCCCTTGCGCGAGCTGGGGCTGGATTCTCTCATGGCGGTCGAGATCCGCAACGCGCTGTCGCAGGCCCTGGGACGCCCTCTGGCTGCCACCGTGCTATTCGACTATCCGACGATCGAAGCCATGTCGAAATATCTGCTCACGCAGATCTCGGAGGCGCCGGCGGTGACGCCCAGGTCGACCGCGACCGTGTCGCGTCCGGTCAACGAGCCCATCGCCATCGTCGGCATGGCGTGTCGCTTCCCGGGCGGCGTGGAGACGCCGGAAGCCTTCTGGGAACTGCTGCGCGATGGTCGCGAAGCGGTCGTCGAGGTGCCTCCCGACCGCTGGGACGTCGATGCCTTCTACGACCCCGACCCGGAGACGCCGGGCCGCATGACGACCCGCTGGGGCGGGTTCCTCAACGGGGTGGACGGCTTCGACCCGGCTTTCTTTGCCATCACGCCTCGCGAGGCGCGCAGCATGGACCCGCAGCACCGCCTCTTGCTGGAAACGGCGTGGGAGGCGGTAGAACGGGCCGGTATCGATCCCCGCAAGCTGTCCGGCACCCCGACCGGCGTCTTCGTCGGCATGTGCTTCCACGATTACGAGGTTCGGACTTCGAATCCGACGGCCATCGACGGCTATACCGGGCTGGGCACCACGACCAGCATGCCGGCCGGCCGGGTGGCGTATGCGCTCGGTCTACAGGGTCCGACCCTGACTCTCGATACGGCCTGCTCGTCGTCCCTGGTCTCGGTTCACCTGGCGTGCCAGGCGCTGCGCAACGACGAATGCACGGCGGCGCTGGCCGGCGGGGTCAACTTGATGCTGGAGCCGCACGTCACGATCGGCTTCTCCAAGCTGCGGGTCATGTCGCCGACGGGGCACAGCCGCAGCTTCGACGCCGCCGCCGACGGCTACGTGCGGGCCGAAGGGTGCGGCATGCTGCTCCTCAAGCGCCTCTCGCAGGCCCAGGCGGACGGCGATCCCATCCTGGGCATCGTGCGAGGGACGGCCGTCAACCAGAACGGCACCAGCCAGGGGCTCATGGCGCCCAACGGCGTGGCCCAGCAGGACGTGCTGCAGCGGGCGCTCCGCAACGCCGGCGTCGAACCCGCCAGTATCGATTTCGTCGAGTGCCAGAGCACCGGCAGTTCGCTGGCCGACGCCATCGAGGTGCAGGCGCTGGGTGCGGTCATGGGACAGGATCGGGCCCCGACCGCCCCGGTACGTATCGGTTCGGTCAAGACCAATATCGGACACGCCGAGGGAGCCGCGGGCGCGGCCGCCATGATCAAGTGCGTGTTGTCCCTGCAGCACGAGATGCTGCCGCGCACCTTGCACTTCCAGACGCCCAGCCCGATGGTGGCGTGGCATGACCTGCCCGTCGAAGTGGTGGCCCACGATACGCCGTGGCATCGCCAGGGCCGACCGCGGCGAGCGGGGGTGAGCGCGTTCGGCATGAGTGGGACCAATGCGCACGTGGTGCTGGAGGAGCCTCCCGCGATGAAGGCGCCGGTGGTGGGACCGCCCCGTTGGTGCCACCTCCTGGTGGTCTCGGGCCGAACTCCGGAGGCCGTCGACGCCTATATCGAACGGTACCGCCAGTGGCTGCCGACGTCGGGCGCCGTGGCGGATGCCTGCTATACGGCGGCAGTCGGTCGAACCCCATTTCCCGAGAGAGCCGCTTTGCTCGTTTCGGATTCAGGCGAAATCATCGCTAGCCGGAAAGGGACTGTCGGGAAGGAACGTCTGACCATTGCCGTCCCTGCCACTGGCTTCGAAGTCGTGGAGCAAGCTTACGGTGGGAAGCCTTTGGCGGAGTTATTGCGTTCCTGGGGGGTGGCCGTTGGTGAGTCGGGTCGCCCTATGCTGGGGGAGCCTTGGCAAGCCGTCCTGACCGCCCTGGGTGCCGCCTGGATGGCGGGCGCAACCCTGGACTGGAAGGCCATCGAAGCCCCGTGGCATCGGCGCCGCCTGGCGGTGCCCACCTATCCTTTCCAGCGCCAGCGCTATTGGATCGACCGCGTGCCGCAGGCGGCCCTGCCGGCCGCGCAGACGCCGACGGGCATCCTGGCGACCGTGGCTGGCATCTTCGGGTTGGATCCGGCCCAGATCACGCCGGATATGTCGCTCCTCGAGCTCGGCTTGAACTCGCTGGCCGCGGCCGAGCTGCATAGTCGGTTGTCGCGCATGCTGGGTCGTCCCCTGTCTCCGACAGTGGCGCTGGAACACCCGACGGTGGGGCAACTGACCACGTATCTGGAGAGTCTGGGCACCGGGTGGTCGGAGGCCAACGGCACCGTGGCCGAGGTCTCTATCGAGGGCGACGCGGAGCGCCCCTTGCCGCAGGTTCCTGTGCGCAGGGCGGAAGATTGGCGCCGGCCGGGAGGACGGGTGCTGCTGACCGGGGCGACCGGGTTCCTGGGGGGATATCTCCTTCGAGACCTGTTGCATCGATCCCCGGCGCACGTCGTCTGCGTGGCTCGGGCCGACAACGAGGCGCAAGCTCGCCAGCGTATCGAAGAAAAGCTGCGAGGCTTCGGCCTGTGGGAAGACAGTTTTGGCGAGCGGATGACCTGCCTGCCCGGCGACCTGGAGCACCCCCGTCTGGGGCTACCGCCAGACCAGTGGGCCTCGCTCTGCGACAGTATCGACGCCGTGTTCCACTGCGCCGCGTGGGTGAACTGGGTGTCTCCGTACCCCGTGTTGCGGGCCCCCAACGTGGAGGGGACGTGGCACGTGCTCGAACTGGCCTGCAGCGGGCGTCTGAAACCCATCCACTACGTCTCGACCGTGGGGGTGTTCGAATCGCCGGTGTGGGCCGGCCGGGTCATTGCGGAGAAGGACGAGGCCGATCGGCCCGACGAGCTGTACCTGGGCTATACCCAGAGCAAGTGGGTGGCGGAGCGCCTGATGTTGAGGGCCCGCCGCCACGGGGTGCCGGTCAGCGTGTACCGTCCTGCCCTGGTGTCGGGCGATAGCCGGACGGGCGCCTGGAACACCGACGACATCGTCTGTCGAATTCTCAAGAGCCTGGTGCTCATGAACGTGATGTCGACCGAACTCGATATCGAACTGGACCTGGTGCCGGTGGACTACGCCAGTGAGGCCATCGTGCGCCTGGCCCTCAAGCCGGACACGTTGAACAAGACGTTTCACCTGGTCAACCCCGAGCCGCTCACCTGGAAGGCCCTGTTCGACGGTCTGACAGCGGAGGGGTGGCCGGTCGAGCCGATGTCGTACGACCGCTGGCTCCAGCGTCTCGACCAGTCGGACGACAAGAACCCGTTGCGGGGCCTGGCGCCCATCCTGCGGGAACGCTTCACCGCGGGGGCGCTCACGTTCGTCGAGTTGCAGGGCCGACGGGCCCACTTCAGCGCCCAGGAGACGTTGCCGCTCTTACCGGCCGGCCTGCGTTGTGCGCCGGCTCGCCAACTGTTGCGCCATTACCTCACCTCGCTCATCAAATCGGGCTACCTGCCCGCGCCGCAAACGCCGTGTGGAGGCCCTTCATGACCGATTTCAGCGTGTTCTCCCGCGGTGCGGAAGGGCGTATCGTTCCTCCGCCCCCGCCCGCCCCTCGTTTCGAGGACGAACTGCCGGACCGGTGGGGGTATGGAGATACCAGGCTTTTCCTCAACGACCGCGGCAATATCGAGGTGACAGGCAACCGATACCCCATCAGCGGGCACGAGCTGCCCGACTTCCTGCCCTGGATGGAAGGACAGTTATCGCACCGTATCGATCCGCAGGATCCGTGTCTGAGCCATTACCCACCCTCAATTCCAGGGGCCCGCTCGTGTCCGGCGTTCATGGCGGACATCCAGAAGGTCTTTCCGGCCGACGGCCTGTCGACCGATGCCAAGGTGCGGTTGCGGCACGGCCATGGCCACACTCAGTACGAGATCTACAGCATCAAGCACGGTAGCCTGCCCCGAGTGCCGGACCTGGTCGCCTGGCCCACCGAAGAGGAGCACGTGGTGGCGCTGGTCGAGGCTGCCAAGCGGCACGACGTATGCGTCATTCCATTTGGCGGCGGCACCAGCGTGTCGCAGGCCCTGCTCTGTCCGAAGGACGAGTCCCGGCCGATCGTATCGGTCGACATGCGGCGCATGAATCGAATCTTGTGGATCGACCCGGTCAGCCGCATGGCGTGCATCCAGGCGGGGGCGGTGGGCGGCCACATCGCCAAGGCGCTGCAGCCGTACGGATTGACCATGGGGCACGAACCCGACTCGATCGAGTTCTCCACCCTGGGGGGGTGGATCGCCACCCACGCCAGCGGCATGAAGAAGAATCGATATGGCAATATCGAAGACATCGTGCTGGACATGCGGGTGGTGACGGCGAACGGCATGCTGGAGCGCACCTCGGTGCATCCTCGGGAGTCGGTGGGGTGCGATCCGCGCCTGTTCATGTTCGGGTCCGAGGGCAGCATGGGCATCGTCACCTCGGCGGTGGTCAAGTTGACGAAACTGCCGGAGGTGCAGAAGTACGGATCGCTTCTCTTCCACGATTTCGACAACGGGGTCGCCTTCATGTACGACCTGTCGCAGTGTGCGGTGTATCCCGCCAGCGTACGGCTGATGGACAACGTCCAGTTCCAGTTCGGCGCCGCCCTCAAGCCGCGGCCGGCCGGCGGCCCGAGCCTCAAGAGCAAGCTGGAGAAGGCCATCGTGCTGGGGCCTCTCGGATTCGACAAGGACAAGATGGTGGCATGCACCATGGTGTTCGAGGGGACTGCGGAGGAAGTGCGGTCGCAGGAAGCCGAGGTCTATCGACGAGCGAAGAAGTATGGCGGGTTCAAGGCGGGTGAGGAGAACGGGCGCCGCGGCTACATGATGACGTACTGCATTGCCTACATCCGGGATCTTGCCATGGACAACTATATCCTGGCCGAGTCGTTCGAGACGTCCGTGCCGTGGAGCCAGGTGCTGGCGCTGTGCAGCAACGTGAAGCAGCGCCTGCGGGAGGAACACAAGAAGCACAACCTGCCGGGCACGCCGTTTCTGTCGTGCCGAGTGACGCAGATCTACGAGACCGGCGTGTGCGTGTATTTCTACTATGCGTTCCACTTCAAGGGGGTGGAGAACCCGTCGCAGGTGTATAGCGAAATCGAAGATGCGGCCCGCGAAGAGGTGCTCAAGCAGGGCGGATCGCTCTCGCATCACCACGGAGTGGGCAAGCTGCGGCAACGGTTCCTGCCAGAGGTGAAATCGCAGGTCGCGTTGGACTTTGTCGAACGCACCCGAGAGACCCTCGATCCCAGCCGTATCTTCGGCTGCCGCAACCAGGCCGCCGTTCCGGAGCCCGCCCACAGCCCATAACGGAACGGGCCAGTGTCGCTGACAGCGCGATGTCATCATGCCCGCCGAACGGACGAGAATGACATCTCTTCTGATTTTCCAACCGGTCAACCAGCCGGGGGCGGCCAGCGCCGATCTCCGTTTTGGCGGCTTGCCAGTCTGCTCTCGACGGACGCCTTTCGAATGGCCGATGTGCAAAGAGTGCAAGAAGCCGCTGCAGTTTACCGCCCAGATTCCTGTGGACAAGCAGTTGTTGCTGGTCTTCCTGTGCCAGAACGATCCCGGTATGTGTGAATCATGGGATGCGAACAGCGGGGCCAATCGTTGCGTGTTCGTGGGCGCCCACGATGTCGTCGCCGTGCAGCCTCCCCCCCAGGGTGAGACCCACATGGCCCAGGCATTTGCGGGGACGGTCGAGACGGTCGACACCGACTACGATACGGCTCGGGAGGCTCGAAAAGAGCAAGCGATCGTCGGTGGCCAGCTCGGCGGGACGCCGGCCTGGATCCAGGGCGACGAGACGCCGGTGTGTGATCAGTGCCAGACACCCATGCAATTCGTGGCACAGTTCGAAGAGATCGGCGATGCCAACTTCGGATCGGCTGGCTGCGCCTACGTGTTCCAGTCGGTTTGCCATGGCCCCGCCGCCCGAGTCTTGACGCAGTGCTGACCCGCGTGTCATTCATCCCCACGTAGGATGAAAACGCCCGATTCGAGGGAGGGACTCCACAGGAGGACCTAGCGACCTCAGGGGGCCGGCTCTTCAAACGTTCGATACAGGCGATAGTACTCGCCGCCCTGGGCCAGGAGGTCGGCGTGCCGGCCCCGTTCCAATACCTTCCCACCCGGGCCCAGCACCAGGATGTCGTCCGCCCTTTCCAGCTCCTGCCGGCGGTGCGTCACCACCACCAGCGTCAGATCCGGCCGTTCCTCCCGCAGCGCCTGCCAGAGCCGAGCCTCCGTGGCCGCATCCAGGCTCGCCGTGCAGTCGTCCAGGAGCAGCACCGGCGGCCGCCCCGCCAAGGCCCGCGCCAGGGCCACCCGTTGCTTCTGCCCTCCGCTGAGCTGGACGCCCCGCGGACCCACCCGAGTCTCCAATCCCTCGGCCAGGGCCTCCATGTCCAGTTGTGCCAGTCTCGCCGCCTCCTCCACGTCCGCCCCGTCGCGGCCGAAGCGGATGTTCTCCCGCACCGTATCGGACAGCAACACCGCCTCCTGCGGCACGTATCCCACGCTCGCCCGTAGCCCGGCCACCGACAGTTCGGCGATGGGAATATCGCCGCAGCGAATCACCCCTGCATCGACGTCCATCAAGCGGATCAGAAGCCGCAGCAGCGTGCTCTTGCCCGTCCCCACCCGCCCCACGATGGCCACGAACCGTCCCCGGGGCACCACCAGGTCGACTTCCGACAAGGCCGGCTGGTCGTATTCGAAGCTCGCCCCTTGCAGCCGGAACACCGAGTCCGACACTGGAACGACCTGGCTTCCCGATACAATGTCCGGCAGCAGCGACTCGATAGCCCGCAGGCGGTCATAGAACACCATGGCCTGGCGCCCGACGTTGACGAAGTTGCCCAGGTCGAACATGGGCATGGTGAGGGACAAGGCCAGCCCGTTGAACGCCACGAATTCAGGCAGCGTAATGCGATGCAGGATCACCAGGCGCCCCCCGAGGAACAGCACGGCCGCCGCGAGGCCCTGCCACGCATACGCCTGCAGCGACTCCAGCAGGATCTGCCACCGCACGGCCGCCATCTCGGCCGACCGGCGATGGTCTGCCACCCGGTGAAAGGCTTCCTGGCGGGCCGCCTCCGCGCCGCTGGCCTTGACCAGGTGGACGCCGCTCATGGTCGCCTCGATTTCAGCGTTGACCTGCGACACCGCCGCCTGCCGGACCACGAACACCCGCCGCAAGGGGCCCGACAGGCTGACGAACGCTACGCCCAGGACCGGCACCGGCACCAGGACCTGCCAAGCCAGCGCCGGACAGATGTGCACCATCGCAAGGACCACCACGGCGATGACCGTCAAGGCTTCCAGGGTTCGAAAGAATCCGGAGCACATGAACCACCCGAGCTTGGAGTCGTCGCTGACGTCGTCGGTCAGGCGGGTCACCAGGTCGCCCAGCGTGAAGCGCGAGAGCTGTCCCGGACTCAAACACAACAGGCGGCAGAAGAGTTGCGCCCTGAGCGACCAGTCGAAGCGGGCGTTCATCCAGGCGCGGGTGGTCTGCAGCGTGTTGTAGATGAAAAACCGCGCCACGCCGGCCGCCAGGAGAAATTCGATACTGCGGTCGAGATTGGCCGCCGAGAAGCTTTTCTCCAGCGTATCGAACACGGATTTCAGGGCGAGGGGAATGGCGGCGACCGCGATGCCGTTCAGCACGGTAAGCACCACCAGCGGCAGGAGGAGCCACCGCCACGGTCGCCACTGCGCCCACAGCCACGCCATCATGACACCCCCTCCGCCACGCGGTTCTGCAGGCGATGCAACTGGCGGTACGCCCCGTCCTGCGACAGCAGCGCCTGGTGCGTACCCTGCTCGACGATGCGGCCGTGTTCCATGACCAGGATGCGATCCACGTTCTGCACCGTAGACAAGCGGTGTGCCACGATGAGCGCCGTCCGGCCCTCCAACAAGCGCTCCAGCGCTCGCTGCACCGTCCGTTCCGTATGCGGGTCGATGGCCGCGGTGGCCTCGTCCAGGAGCAGGACGTCCGGGCGGCGGGCCAGGGCCCGGGCGAAGCTCAGCAACTGCCGCTGGCCCGCTGACAGGTTGGTGCCGCGCTCGGCGACGACCGTGTCAGACACCTGTTCGATACCGACCACCCGGATCGCCTCCGCCAGGTCGCCCGGGGCGATGGTGCCGTCGCCCAAGGTCAGGTTGTCCTGGACCGTCCCCGGAAACAGGATGACGTCTTGCAATACCAGGGCCATGCGCCGCCGGAGGTCGGCTTGCAAAAGGTCGCGGACGTCG
>DASYBA010000789.1:0-10079 GCA_036501005.1 Candidatus Xenobia bacterium
CATGCATCAGATCACCAACGAGACGACCCGTATCGGAGGGTTTGACTTTGCGGCTGCCGCGCCCCGCAGCCAGTGGGTTGAAGTCAACCAGGCCCTGGAAAGCCTGGAACAAGCGAAGACGGCGCTGCGGGCCATGGGCAAGTATGTGCCCATGGACCTGGTGCGGCTCCTCTACCAGACCCGCACCGACCCCGTCTTGGGCGGAACCCTCTCCGAGCTCACCATGATGTTTACGGACATCAGCAACTTCACGACCCTGGGCGAGCAGATGTCGCCCAACGATCTGGCTCACTTTCTAGGCCTCTATCTAGAAGCCATGGCCCGGCCCATCCACGATACCGAAGGCAATATCGACAAGTTCATCGGCGACGCCGTCATGGCCATCTGGAACGCCCCCAGTGCGGTAGCCGATCATCCGCTCAAGGCGTGCCGGGCCGCGCTGGCTTGTCATGCGACCCTCCAAGCCCTCTACGCCTCTCCGGCCTGGCAGGGGCGAGCACCCTGGCACACGCGCTTCGGCATTCACAAGGATCTGGTCGACGTCGGTCACTTTGGCTCTCCCGACCGCATGAGCTACACGGCACTGGGCGACGGTGTGAACGTCGCCTCTCGCCTGGAGGGGCTTAACAAGCAGTATGGCACCACCATCCTGGTCAGCGAGGCCGTGTACGAGAGCGCCCGCCACCAGTTCAACTTCCGCCGCATCGATCGGGTCGCCGTCAAGGGCAAGACGCAGGGCATCCTGGTGTTCGAGCTCCTCATCGAACGTCTCCCCGAGGGTCTCGTGGAGCGCTACGAGGACGCGCTTGCGCACTACTTCGACCGACAGTTCCAGGAAGCCATCACCCTGCTGGAGGGGTCGCCCACCGATCCGCCCAGCCAGAAGCTGTTGGCCCGCTGCCGCCACCTATTGGAAGATCCGCCCCCGCCGGACTGGAACGGCACCTACGTGGCAGTATCGAAATAACTCGATACGTCAGTAGGTCACCTTGAGGTTCTTGGGAATGAGGGCTGTAACTGCTGGATCGGTGCCCGTGACGGTGAACCCGAAGCCCTCCTGCTTGTCGGATCGATAGAAGTAATACTGTCGGCCCGGCAGTTTGTGGCCGTTGATGTTCAGCTCGTAGGCGAGGGTCTCGCACGGATGGCCCGTCACGGTGAGGACCGTCGGCTTCTGCGTGAACTTGAACTTGCCGGTGGACTGCATGCTCTGCATGTTGGCCTTGACGTAACTGGCCAGATTGTACTTGCCCTTGCCGTGGGTTGACTCCACCACAAAGTTGATGTTGGAAGTCACGTCACCCGCCCTCTTGGGCTTCTTGAGGAGCATGAACTGGATGCCGACCTGTCGAATCTGGGCCGCCAGTTCTCCCTTCACGTTGAGCAGGTCAGCCGCGCCCGCCATGATCTTGCTGAGCTTGGCCTGGTCGGTCACCATGGTCATGTCGGAAGGATAGGTGAGCGAGATGCCGTGCACCGCATCCTTGTAAGTGGCAGTGCGCGCCGCGCAAACAGGCGCCAGCCCGACAAAGAAACTCAGGAACAAGATAGCGGATCGTCGACGCATGGGTGCAGCCCTCCTCGAAATGGGTGGCAGAAGATTCCTCAAGTACTCCAGCGGATCCTCTGGTTGTGTACAATTTCGATATAAGAGTTGAGCGTGGCCAAGTCCTGGTCGGACATCTCCACCAGGCGGGTGCCGATGCGGAACTGGTCGTCGGGCCCGTACTGGCACCAGCGCACCTCGCTCCGGCACGTGACCGGCGGAAACCGGTAGTCGTCGAAGTCGAGCTTCATGACCAGCATGCGGTGCACGTCGACCGGACCGTGGGTCAAAAGCGACAACCCGTTCGGGCTGATGTCGGCGGAAATGGCGTCGAACAGCGGCAAGTCAAAGGAGGTGATGCGGAATTTGCACGGCAGCCGCACGTCCTTGCGCGACGCACGCTCCCGGCTGCGGCGGGAGAAGTGCTTCAAATATTGCAAAAGTGCCTTGGGCGCGTCTTCATCGATATTGACCGTGTACCGCCAGTAGCGACCGGTGGCCAACAGAATGCGAGGCTCGACTACCACGTGTGCCTCCCCGAGGCGCACCCCATCCTTCTGCCAGGGCAGGTGCAGATGGAGCGGCTTGCGCAAGTCGAACCAGGCGGTCGCATTGAACTCCAGCTCGGGAGGCTTCCACGTTGCGACCATCATGGGGAGATCCATGGTCTCGCCCGGGCGGCGGAGGATGGGTGGGCCCATCAGCACCGACTTCGAAGAGGATATGTCGGTGGTATCTTTGCGCAACCGCCCGAGAAGAGGCAGTTTGGCGGTGGCGCCGCCCGCGCTCGGCGGCTCCGGTGCTCGGCCGCTCTCGGGCATGGGCGCCTGCTCGGGCAGGTTGGGAGGCCTGGGCTGCAAGACCGGCGCCTTGGACGTCTCCACGCAGTCGGCGCACATGGGCCCGGTCTGCACCGGGTTGCCACATTTCGCGCACACCTTCTGCTGGGTGGGCTTGGGGGCTTCCGCGAGTCGCAGGAGCGGCTGCTGGCGCTCCGAGCTGGGGCGCCTCACCTTGAGCTCGGGAGTCGGCATGGGGATGACCTTGGGTTTCTCCGGCTTGTCCGGCAAATCGAGTTGACGACGCACCGGGGGAGTGGCCTGCATGGCGCCCTTCAGGGCTTGGCGGGCTTCAGCCGCGGTCGGATAGCGACGGGCCGCCATGGGCTCCATCATGATGTCGATGACGGCATCGAGGGCCGGACTGACCTGCGGGTTGCGGCTCGAAGGCGGCTCCAGTGGCGCACCGTGCATGAGGCGGTGCAAAGAGGGTGGGGGAGTCTGCGCTGTCAACAGCACATACAGGAGAGCGCCCGCCGTGTAGACGTGCGGGTTGGGCGTGACCATGCCGCCCTGTTGCTCCGGGGCCAGGTAGGCTGCGCCTTGTCCGCTCGCCGTGGCGCGAGGATTGGTGAAGATGAGGCGTCCGACCCGCACCCGCCCATCGCTGAAGAAGAGGTTGAAGGGACTGGGGTCTGCCAGCGTCAGAGGCGGGGTTCGGCTGTGCAGGTACTCGAGAACCCCCAGCACCTGGTCGACCCAGCGGACCGCCTGCGTCGGGGGCACACTGCCGGAACGGCTGGCCATGAGCGCGGCCAGCGACTGCCCGCCGATGTGTTCCATGACGAAGTAGTGCACGCCGTGATGCTCGACGTTGTCGAGCAGCGCCGGCAAGCCCGGGTCCTCCAGTTCACTGAGCGCCTGCGCCTCCTCGATAAAGGCGGCGCCAGCGTTCTCGCCGAGATCGCCCGGATGCCATTGGCGCACGTCGACCGGTTGGCCGCCCTTGTCGGCGAGCCAGTATCCCGGCCCCAGTTGCTGTTGAATCGTGTAACGCCGTTGCAGGACCGTTCCTGATTCGAGCATGTCACCGCCAGATGCCCCGTTTTACGATCCCTTTATTCAACCTTGCGGCCTGATTTCCTTACCGGCGGACCGCCGTTCTGACCGGCAGCGCGGCCTCCAGGGCATCGCTCAGGGTGGCGACCGGCAGAAGCTCGAGTTGCTTGGGAAGCTGGAGCGTCGGCTGCACGTTGCGAGCCGGCACCAGACAACGGGTGAACCCCGCCTGGGCGCATTCCGACAGACGCTTGTCCAATTGATCGACGCCCCGCAACTCGCCCCCCAGGCCGACCTCGCCCAGGCAGGCGGTGTTGCGTTCCACTGCCACGTCCGATATGCCCGAAGCCACCGCCAGCAGAATGCCCAGATCGAGCGCCGGCTCGTCTACTCGCAGGCCGCCCACCACGTTGACGAAGACGTCGTGGCCCGTCACGTGTACCCGGGCGCGCCGTTCCAGCACGGCCAGCAACACCGCGGTGCGGTTGTGGTCGACCCCGTTGGAGCGGCGCGTGGGCATGGGATAGGTCGTCGTGCTGACCAGCGCCTGCACCTCGACCAGGCACGCCCGCGTGCCCTCCATGATGGGCACCACGCACGAGCCCGGCACGTCCGACTGTCGATAGGCCAGGAACAGCTCAGACGCATTGGGCTTGCCCCGCAGCCCGGTGCCGTCCATTTCGAAAATGCCCACCTCGCTGCTGGGGCCGAACCGGTTCTTGACGGCTTTTAACACCCGGTAATTGAATAGACCCTCACCCTCAAAATAGAGCACGGTATCGACCAGGTGTTCCAGCACCCGAGGCCCCGCCAGGCTGCCGTCCTTGGTGACGTGACCTACCAGGAGAACCGTGACGGGCAAGGATTTGGCCAGCCGCATGAGGGTGGCGGCCGATTCGCGCACTTGCGACACGCTGCCGGGGGCCGCGCCAATTTCCGGGCGAAACAGGGTCTGTATCGAATCGATCAAGACGAGCGCCGGCTTGAGACGTTGCACGTGTTCCACGATGACGTCGACGTTCACCTCGGGCAGGAGCAGGATGCCCTCCTGTCGCAGGCCCAGACGGTCGGCTCGCAGCCGCGTCTGCTGCGCGGATTCCTCGCCCGTGACGTACAAGACGGGTCGGGGCTGGCGCTTCGCGACGCCCTCGGCGACTTGCAGCATGAGCGTGGACTTGCCGGTGCCCGGCGGGCCTCCGACCAGCACCAGGGAGCCTTCCACCAGTCCGCCCCCCAGCACCCGGTCGAATTCCGGGACGCCAGTGCCGCTTCTCAGTGAGGACTCGATGGAGACCTCACTCAGCGGCGTCAGCGCACCGGCCTGTAGCAGAGGACCACTCAGGCCCTTTCGTTCCAGGGTCACCGGTTCCTCGACCAGGCTGTTCCACTGACCGCAGTCGTGGCAGCGGCCCTGCCACTTGATGGCCACAGCCCCGCACTCCTGACAGACAAACCGCGTCTTCGCACCCTTCATGGGCGGCGCTTTCTGGCCGCCGGGCAGGTCTCCTGGTCAGGACAAGTGAAGGTTGGGAAAAACCACGAGGGGGGTACGATGGCATATCTTAAACCCAACGCCTTTGTGAAGTCCGTGTTCAACAAGCTCGCCATGATGTTTGGCATCGGAGGCGCGGTGACGCTCATCGTCAAGGGCCGGAAGTCGGGTACGCCGCAGTCGATACCCGTCATCCCGGTCGAGCAGGGCGGCGCCAGGTACATTGTTTCGACTCGCGGCGAATCGGAGTGGGTGCGCAACCTGCGTGCCACCGGGTCTTGCGAGCTGCAGGTGGGAGGCAAGAGTACGACCTACAGTGCCACCGAGATTCCCGCACCAGAGCGCCCGCCCATCATCGAAGCGTATCGGAAGGTCGCCGGTGAGAAGGTCGTGGGCGGCTATTTCGCCACCCTGCCCGATCCCGCCGACCACCCCACCTTCCGCTTGTCTTAGAGGGCTGCCGCCCCCCAGCCGCTCCGCTTCGCTACGCTGGTGGCCCCCCCGGCTGGGAGCTTGGGGGAGCTGTGCGGCATCTGCTTCGCGCTACTAGCCAGCGCCTGCCTGTAGGGCTCCGCCCCAACAAAAAACTCCCCCTCCATGCGGAGAGGGAGTTTGGAGTTTGCGCTAGGTGCCGGCGGCGGCGGCTTCGACGGGTTCCTTCTTCTTGAACACCACCTTGCCATCGGCGGCGTCGATGACGACCTTGTCGCCCTCGGCAAAGTTGCCTCGGATGAACTCCTCGGCCAGCGGGTCTTCGACCATCCGCTGGATGGCCCGGCGCAGCGGTCGGGCCCCGTAGACCGGGTCGAACCCTTCCTTCGCCAGCACTTCCTTGGCGGCCGCGGTCGTCTCCATGCTGCGGCCCTGGGCTTCCACTTCCTTGTTCACCTTGGCCAGCATCAGGTCGACGATCTGGGTGATCTCGTCGTGGTCCAGCGTATGGAATACGATGGTCTCGTCCAGTCGGTTGACGAACTCGGGCTTGAAGACCTTCTTGACGTCTTCGATGATCTTCTTGCGCATCCGCTCGTGGCGAACCTCCCGGCTGCCCTCGTCACGACGCTCACGCAACCCCAGCGTGTCTTTTTCACCGATACCGGTAGCACCGATGTTGGACGTCATGATGATGACCGAGTTCTTGAAGTCGACGATGCGGCCTTGGGAATCAGTCAAACGCCCGTCTTCCAACACCTGCAGGAGGATGTTGAACACGTCTGGGTGCGCCTTCTCGATCTCGTCCAGCAACACCACCGAATACGGCTTGCGACGCACTGCCTCGGTCAACTGGCCGCCCTCTTCGAAGCCCACGTACCCGGGAGGGGCCCCGACCAGTCGGCTCACCGCGAACTTCTCCATGTATTCCGACATGTCGATACGAACCATCGACTCCTCGTCGTCGAAGAGGAACTCGGCCAGTGCCCTGGCCAGCTCGGTCTTGCCTACCCCGGTCGGCCCGAGGAACACGAACGAACCGATAGGCCGCTTGGGATCCTTGAGACCGGCCCGAGCCCGGCGAATGGCCCGACTGATGGTCTTGATAGCGTCTTCCTGACCGATGATCCGCTTGTGGAGCGAGTCTTCCATGTTGAGCAGCTTGACCTGCTCGGCCTCGGCCAGCTTCTGCACCGGGATCTTGGTCCAGGTAGAAACGATATGGGCAATCTCTTCTTCGGTGACCGTGTTGACACGGTCGCCCTTGTTGCTCTTCTTCTCCTTCCACTCTTTCTCGAGGTCCTCTTTCTTGCGGCGGAGCTTCTCCTCTTTCTCCCGATACTGGGCCGCCTTCTCGTACTCTTGCGCTTTGATGACGGCTTCCTTTTCACCGCGGACCTTGCGCAGCTCCGTCTCCACGTCGCGCAGCTCCGGCGGCGGCAACGTGGCCTGCAGACGGACTCGGCTGGCCGCCTCGTCCATCACGTCGATGGCCTTGTCGGGCAGGAAGCGGTCGCTGATGTACCGATCGGCCAGGCGGGCCGCCGACTCCAGGGCCTCGTCGGTGATACGCACCTTGTGGTGCGCCTCATACCGATCGCGCAGCCCCTTGAGAATCTCGATGGTCTCATCGACCGACGGCTCGCCCACCATGATGGGTTGGAAGCGCCGTTCCAGGGCGGCATCCTTTTCGATATACTTGCGATACTCGTCCAGGGTGGTGGCGCCGATGCACTGCAGTTCGCCTCGAGCCAGCGAGGGCTTGAGAATGTTGGAGGCATCGATAGCGCCCTCCGCCGCACCCGCTCCCACGATGGTGTGCAGCTCGTCGACGAACAGCACGATCTCGCCCGAGGCGGCCCGAATCTCTTCCATCACCCGCTTCAAGCGCTCTTCGAATTCGCCTCGATACTTGGTGCCCGCCACCAGGCCCGCCAGGTCAAGCTGTATGACCCGCTTGTCCTTGAGCAGGTCGGGAATCTCCTTGCGGATGATGCGCTGCGCCAGACCTTCGACGATGGCCGTCTTGCCGACGCCCGGCTCGCCGATGAGGGCAGGGTTGTTCTTGGTGCGGCGGGATAGCACTTGAATGACCCGCTCGATCTCGTTGTTGCGGCCGATGACCGGGTCCAGCTTGCTTTCCTTGGCCAGCAGCGTCAGATCTCGCCCGTAGCTGTCGAGCGTCGGAGTCTTGGTCCGCTCCTTGGTCGGCGCCACCGACGTTTCCACGCCCAGCAGCTTGGTGATCTCGCCCCGAATCTTGGACGGGTCGACGCCCAGGTTGCTCAATACCCGAGCGGCCACGCCTTCGCCTTCCCGCACCAGCCCGAGCAGCAGGTGCTCGGTGCCGATGTAGTTGTGCGCCAGGGCCCGAGCCTCTTCAAACGCCAGCTCGATGACCCGCTTCGCTCGCGGCGTGAACACCATCTCCTGCTGGGTCGCCTGGCCGCCCTTGCCGACGATGGACTCGACCTCGGTACGGACCTTGTGCAGGCTGACCCCCAGGTTCTCGAGGACCTTGGCGGCAACACTTTCGCCTTCACTGATGATGCCCAGCAGCAGGTGCTCTGTCCCGATATAGTTGTTGCCCAGCCGTTGCGCCTCTTCCTGGGCCAGGACGATGGAGCGCCTGGCACGCTCGGTGAACGGTTCCCACATAAGTCAATTTCCTCCGATGTTGGTATGAGCGAGGGGGCTGGTGCGACACTGCATCTGGTGGGTTGATTCAGTCCCTGCAATGGCTTCGCGGTTCGACGGCCCGCTCTGCCATCCCTTTTGCTGCGCCCCGGACAGTTGAATGAGAATCAAGCCTGCGTGTGCCTCCCTGACCCTCTAGAACCCCCCAGGTGCCCGGCCCGTTCCACGTCCTACCCTGGACGTTTTGGGGGGTTGACGTCAGGCTGACGCCCGCCTTGAAGATGCCCGACGGCAGGGTCTGGTTGACCTCATAGCCGTCGAAGTCGGCGGCGGCCTGCGTCTTCAGGTGGGGCAGATGAAAATTCACGTCCAGGTGGGCCGGCAGCTCGTAATTCGATATACTCTGGTACATGCCGTCGGCCGTCACGGTGGACCCGTTGCGGTAGTGGAGTACCGCATGGGGAACGGTCAGGTGTTTCTCGTCAATCCACACGTGCCCGTCCGTCACATTGTCGTTGGCGACCCCGGGTTTGACCCGCACCGACCAGGTCGGCACACCGTCCACCTTCTGCTCGCCTTCGACGACGGCGTGATACTGGTCCAGACGCCGGGTCTTGGGCATCAGCTCGGAGAAAATACCCTTTTGCGTCTTCAGGATGGGCGGGATGTCGTCGAACGTCACCTTGACGTGGTCTGGGGCCTGGTAGTAAACGTCTCCATCGAGCGTGACCGGCAAGAGCGACAGGCTCACCGTCACGTGCACCCGGCAGTGACACGTCTTCAGGCTGGCATTTATGTGCGAAACCTGCTGCAGCAGCTCTTTCGCGGTCGGTTGCGCCATCGCGACCCCGGTCAGCATCCACACCACCACTAGCCACCGCATCACGGGCAGGTTCGCCCTGGCGGAAGACACTCCTATTCTCGAGGGCTCCGCCCCCCAGACGCTTCGCTGGGGGCCCCCCCGGCTGGCGACTCGCGGAAGCTCTGCGGCATCGGCTTCGCCACTACTAGCCAGCGCCCACCTTGAGGCTGAGTATCAGTTGGTGATTAGTTGGTGGAAGGCTGCGGCGTGGTGTGCAGGACGGTGCGCTCGCCGCGGTACCAGCGGACGAAGGCCACGGCTATACCGGAGAGAAAGGCGAGTTCTCCGACGATTTTCATCAGAATGCCGCCCACCTGCTGATCCTCGATCGGGGTCAGGCCGCAGAAGCGCGGTGCAAGACTGTACGTGTCGTAGTATACATGGCCGGCGAACGCCAGGAAGAAGAAGAGCGGCACCTGCGAGACCGACATGGCGAAATAGTAGAGGATCTGCCCTCCAGCCCCCAGCGGCGGAAATTC
This sequence comes from Candidatus Xenobia bacterium, assembly GCA_036501005.1. Lineage (GTDB taxonomy): Bacteria > Vulcanimicrobiota > Xenobia > RGZZ01 > DASYBA01 > DASYBA01. Next base: position 9,287 of record DASYBA010000789.1, read on the forward strand.
TGGCAAGGGAGACAGGATGGGCCACCACATGAGCAGCGCGGCCAGCAGAAACGTCGCATGCTCGGCAAAATGCACCGTGCGGTCGCGCAACGCCCATTCGAACAACCCGGACAGGTGCCATACGTTGAATACGAGATTGAACAGGATGAAAGCCATCAGCGGCCGGGTGATGAAGCGCAGCAGCGGGGTCACCCCCAGCAGGCGAGTGACGGGGCGAATCAGCCAGCCGGGCGTGCCGGCCAGGAGCAGGGGGGCACAGAAGAAGATGATGATGCAGTGTTGCAGCATGTGCAGGCAGAACAGGTACTTTTCTCCGACCGTATCGAGATAGTAGTTCTCGAGGGAGAAGTACAGGAGCGCCAGGCCGGTCACAAAGAGCATGGCGGATCGGCGAGGAAACCGAGCGCCGGGCGCTAGAACCGAGCGCAGCGGACCGACCCCAGCCAGGTACACACCCAGCAGCGTCAGGATGCCCCACCACGAATCTCCCGGCCAGGGCCGTCCCACCAGGTCGATGCCTGGCGTGACGTGCAGAAAAACGAGCATTGCCGACCTCTTGACTATTTCAAGGTCATGAGGTACGCCACGACGTCTTCGAAATCCTGATCGGTCATCTTGCTGCGCAGCGGCGGCATGATGGGCTGATAGCTCGCGCCCGGCGTCTGCGGGTTGGGCACCTGGAACCAGTTGGGCGTCTCGATCGTCTTGCGAATGTAGGCTTCGGCCGTCATGTTCGGCACCCGAGTGGCGGCTCTGGTGGCCAGGCCGTGCTGATCCGGACACAGCGCGCTGG
>DASYBA010000790.1:0-4097 GCA_036501005.1 Candidatus Xenobia bacterium
GGATAAGGCCCATCAGACCGTGATGCGCCGGCTGGGGATGCTCGGCCTGCCAGTCCTGCATGCGGTCCTTGTTCCACAGGACACCGCCGTCCATATCGATGAACCCGCTGTGGTTGGCATCCTTGTCGTCGCCAAAGAGCCAGCCGGTCACGTCGCCACTGACCGGGTACGATCGGCCCTGGGTGTCCACGGCGGTCCCTTTGGCCTGGGTCAGAGAATCGCCCCCCGCGTGCGCGGTGATGTGAAAGGTCGGACCCGCCGCCTTGATGTCGGCAACCTCGGCCCCCCGTTGGTAAGTCGTGACGGTAGTCGTCGTGCAGGCGCCCATGTGCTCGGACGTCGTTTCTGTCATGGTACCGTCGGGGGCCAGGGTCGGTCGCGTTAGACCGGTCGTGCGTCCGCTCGTCCAGGCAAGCTGGACGTTGTCGGAGGGCTTGCCCCCCACCACACTGGTCAGGCTGTGATCCTCCGCGTGATAGACCAGGGACTGGCCCGGCAGGAGGCCAGTGGCAACCGACTGGCCTCCGACCCCGGGTAATCGGCCGTAAGCGTCGGGCGTCAGGGTGACCTCCCCCTGGGCCGGCAGATCGAGACGGGGACCCGAGCTCGCATCGGGTTGAATCGGGGCGCCAAGCTCCTGAAGTCCGGCCTTCTGGTCAAAGTCAGCAGGCCGCTGGGGCTCCGGGGCCAGGGCGGTCGGCCCCCACGGTCCCGCCTGCATGGGCCAGCCCATCATCGGGCCGCCCATCGGGTACATCGCCCCCCCGCCGGGCGTCGCCCTCTGCCACGATTCGGACGGATCCGGCGAGGCGTAGGGGTCGTCGCTCTCGTAGCCGTGATCCAGTGAACCCAGCCGTGCGGTGGTCTGGGCCGCCGAAATGGCAGTGTTCATGCTGCTAATGCTGCTGAAAAGGGCGGCGTTGGCCATGACGAGCCTCCTGCTGGACTTGCTGATCCTACTGTAGCCCAGACCCGGGCCCCTGTCGGTAGACGGTTTGTAAGCTGTTTGTTAAGCGACGGTAATAATTTTACGGTGCTCGACATCACGCCGCTGCAACCTGTCGTATCCAAAGTGTATCCGAAGCGACATCTCGGAGAGACGGGGTGGTAATCGGCAGGCGTTACCATGGATACAGGGCGCAGAAGGTCCCGCGGGGACTTCTATTCCCACGCGTCTGGGGAGGTGGCTGTGTGATTGGTGATATCGAACGGTTGGTCGAACGGGTGCTGGAGCTGGTCGGGGGCTGGATGTTCGGACTGGGCATCGCCCTGGTCCTGGCCATCGCCCTGGGAGCGTTCCTGTGCCTCTTGCTCTTCAAATTCGATCGGGAGTCTTGCCTGACGGTACTCCACCGGGTGGCGAAGGGCACCCGGCGAAGCTGGGCCTGGGCCCTGGTGGCCGTGGCCGTGCTGGTCGAACTGTACGGGTTGCAGACGCTGCACCAGGGTACCATGCAGCGGCTGGCGCAGGCTGACAAGGCCCGGTACATCTCCGCCGAAGACCAGGGCGGAGGTCCGACCACGCAACGCGCCCCATCGGTGTCGATTCTGCAGGCGTCGGAGAGCACTCAGCGGATCGTGATCCCGTCGAATACGCTCAATATCATCAATACCAATGGCGTCAACGCCCTGCCGGGCTGGTCCCCGGAGCAGGCCCGCTATGGGGGCCCGCCCGCCTTGAACGTTCAAGACGAGGTCGTCAAAGACGACAAGACCCTGGTCATCAACCGCAAGACCACGGTATCGAGGTTCGCGGCCATCAAGCTGGCCGGCAGCGACGTCGACGTGCGGCTCCGCTTCAAGGGGCGGCAGTTGGGCCAGCGGCGCCACTTCTACCAGGGCGAGTTCAGCGGCCGCTATACGGTGACGAACCCCTTTCCGACTGCGCAGCGAATGCACTTCAGCTTTCCTCTGCCCGACAACAGCGGCACCCTTTCTGGGTTCCACTTCAAGGTCAACGGCCAGGAGCAGACCATGGAAGATATCGCCAACGGTATCGAATATGAGCAGGACCTGAAGGGGGGCGAGAAGGCGACCATCGACATCGCGTACACCCACCTGGGTGCCGAGTCGTGGACCTACGACGTGACCGGGCGAAGGGAGCCTATCGCGGCCTTCCAGTTGCAGGTGCACGTCGACAACTCCGAGGTCAAGTTCCAGCGGGGTTCGCTATATCCCAGCGACATCGGCACCGACAGCGCCCACCAGACGCTGCTGACCTGGAACCTGCAAAACCAGATCACGTCGCAGAACATCAACCTCTACTTTCCGAGCATGCCGGTCGAGCAACTGGTGGGCAACCTGTACGTCTTTGCGCCTATCGGACTGGTGGCCTTGCTGGCCCTCAGCCTGGCGTGGGCCAGCCTGCGTCACACCGGCCTGACCCCCTGGATGACGCTTCTGGCCACCCTGGTGTGCTGCGGCGGCTACGCCCTGACCTCGTATCTGCTCAGCTACATGCCCCTGGCCGCGGCCATCTTCATCGGCTTTGGACTGGCCGCCGGATTGCAGGTCGTCTCTCTCGGCCGGCGCCTGTGGATCCCCATCGTGCTGATGACGGCCGCGCCGTTCACGTTCCTCTCGGCCGGCGACACGGGGCTCTTGCTGTCCATCCTGTCAATGAGCGCGCTGGCGGTCACTATCGTGGAGTCGCTCCGCCAGCGAGATGTGGTGGTGTCCTAGCGAGCTCGCCAGGTGCCCAGCCGGGGGGGCTGGAGATGGAGCGTGGTGAAGCGGTTGCGCAGGCGACTGCCCACCTGGTCTCGCTCCCGCCCCACCGCCAGCGGCTGGGTCAGGGTAAAGAGAAGCCAGACGGGCAAGAGATAGACGGAGATCATGGCCCCCAACTCCTCCAGGAAGGCCAGGTCCGACAGATACGATGGGCGTTCGGGCGAGAGCAGTCGATCCAGGTCGTCGGCCAGCACGACCAGGCCTTCATAGGCCTCGTTGGCGAGGGCGTCGGTGAACTGGCCCCGCGTGAAGAACGAAGACGAGAGCGGAAGATGCAGGTGCGGCACGGCTACCGACAGTTCCGCAGCCAGGATGCCTTGCAGAGGCACGGCCGGATAGGCAGACCAACTGGATAGCGAGGGGGCGCACAGGAGGTAGCGGCGGTCGCCCAGCTTCAGACGGGACCAGCGCAGCGCAGGCGACGAACTCACCACCAGCCGAGTCGGCCCGGTGGCCCACAGCGCGGTCTGGATGTCGCGCAGGAAGGTGGTCTTGCCCTGTCCCGTCTGGCCGTAGATGAAGAACCCCATGCCGTGCGGTTGCGCCAGGCTGTCGAGCACAGGCTGCAGCAGGTCTTGGGGCCAGGTTCGCTCCGAATTTCGGGACGGCACGTCCTCGGGTGAATTCGGGATTTTTGCGGAGGAGCCTGCTACCAGGGCATGGAATGACAGGCCAGACCCAGCTCGGTACGAGGGAGATCCATGCCTGAGGAAATCGTCCGACAAATCAGAGCGTTCTTCGGAGTCGTCGAGGTGATCACCGAGTCACACGACATTCCTCGAGGCGTGCCGCCCAAGTACTACATCACGCTGGAGGGCGAGGGCAAGGTGCACGAGTCCCACTTCAACCAGCCGCCCCGTAACTATTTCTTTGTCAGCCCCGGTGAATACACGTGCAACGCCACCTTTCTGGGCGTCATCGCCGAACCCCAGACTTTCCTGCTGCAGGCGGGCGACACCGTGCGACTGAAGTTCCACTTCCATGGGCACTGGTCGCAGGAGCTGGGTCCGAAGCCGGCGCCCGTGCAGCCCAGAGCCAAGCGCCCCCAGGCGGTTCCCCCACCGGCGCAGCAGCCCGCTTATCAGCCGCCGGCCTACCAGCCGCCGGCCTACCAGCCGCCGGGCCAGGCGCAACCTGCGGCCGCGGCGTATGCCCCCCCAGCGGCTCAGCCTAACGCTCCTCCGGCCGCGTTTGCCCCCACACCCCCTCCTCCGGCCGCACCGGTGACGCCGGCGCGGCCGACCGTGCCGGCTGCCCCGTCGACCATGCCCGCCTTTGCCGGTACGGGGGCCTCCGCCACCATCGCGCCGCCGCCGATGCCGGTCGCTTCTCACGCCGTGCCGCCCCCCCCGCCGCCGCCCCGGCGC
>DASYBA010000791.1:0-6818 GCA_036501005.1 Candidatus Xenobia bacterium
CCCGCGCCGGGCTCGGCCCCGCAGGCGGCGCCCTTGCCCGCCGCGACCCCATCGCCCCAGGGCGTGACCGCCAGCCTGCCCCCCGCCGTGCCGGCGCCTTCGCCGACCGATACCGCCGTGGCCGAGACCGAACCGACCCCCAAGCCCAAGCAACCTCACATCGACCGGAGCGGTCAGTACCTCATGCACGCCGTTGCCCTGGCTGGCCTCTTCACCATTGACAAGTCGCTCAACGATAGCATCAACCAGCACGGCTTCCTGGGCGCCCAACCTGGCAACGTGAGCAGCATCCTGCAACTGGGCGAGGGCTTCACCGACTTTGCCCTCATGGAAGCCGTTCACCTGACGACGGACAACCCGACGACGCTGGCGGCGACGTCCGACGCCGCCAAGGCAGTCCTCAACGCCGGGATCAACGTCCAACTTCTCAAGACCTTGTTTGGGCGGGGCAACCCCAACATCGGTGCCGATCAAGGCAACTTCCGTGGCCCGACGCTGACGTCCGGCCACGATTCCTTCCCCTCAGGCCACACCGCCACCGCGTTTGCCATGGCCACCGCGCTGGGCCACTACTATCCCAAAAAGAAGCCCCTGTTCTATACCCTGGCCGGCGTGGTCGGCCTCTCGACCCTGGCCGCGCACATCCACTGGGCATCCGACGTTTATGCCGGCGCCCTGCTCGGCATCTGGTCGGGCGAGCAGACGGTCGACAAAAAGCCGAACCTGCTGTTCTTCAAATTTTGAGCACCCCGAAGTCTCTCCAGGACACCTTTGCGCCCCGAGCCACCTGCTTCGGCTGCGGGCCCGCCAACGAGCGCGGGCTGCGCATCAAGAGCTTTCCGCAGGGCGATGACGTGGTGGCCGACTGGCAGGCGGAGCCCTGGCACGAGGCCTTCCCCGGCTGTCTCAACGGCGGCATCACCGGGGCGCTCTTCGATTGCCATAGCAACTGGTGCGCCATCCACCATCGCATGCAGACGCACCACCTCAAGGCCGCCCCCGCCATGGTCACCGCCGAGTTCTCGGTCAAGCTGCGGCGGCCGATTCCCACCCGTGACCCCGTCCACCTCGTGGCCCGAGTCATCAAAACGGATGGCGATAAGATTGCAGTCGAGGCCCGCCTGGAGGCGGGGGGAAAGGTCTGCGCCACCTCCAGCGGCACGTTCGTGGCCGTCGAGCCTGGCCACCCGGCCTATCACCGCTGGGACTAGGTCGAAGCTGGGACCGCCCCTCCCAAGACCAGCAGCCGTTCCGCCAGGTCCGGCGCGTCGACCGGCCAGAGGAACTGGGGCCGCGGATGCACCACGCCGTCCAGGGGACGACAACTGAGCACCATCTGGCTCCATTGAAAAGGCACTCCGGAGCGTCCGAAGCGAGCCCCCAACAAAGCCCCGGCAATCGCCCCGTTCGTATCGGTATCACCGCCCCGCATGACCGTATCGACCAGGCCAGACTCCACGTCCTTCGCCGTCGCCAACTGGTAGAACGCGTTCCGCAACGCGATGCGGACCCAACCCTCGTGCGTCAGATAGTCGGCCGGCGCCCCTCCGGAAAGTTCTTCCCCCAGCTTGTCGGCCTTCGCCAGGGCCGCCTGTCGCATGGCCTCCGGATCCCCCGTGCGAATCCCGGCCATGAGGGCCGCCACGAAGACCCGGTTCGCCTCTTGGCAAACGGCATGGGGATGGGTGAGCGCCGCATCCTGGGCGGCCGCCGCCAGGACCTCATCGAGGGGCTGCCCCACGCCCCACAAGGCCATCGGGGCGATCCGCATGAGGGCTCCGTTGGCTTGACTGTTCGGATCGGCCAGGGCCATGCACCGCTGATGCACCTCCCGCTGGACCCGGTGGGCCGTAGAAACCCGCCCCAGGGCTCGCCGGGTCGTCACGCCACAATCGAACGGGTTGGACTCCAGCCACGTCACGTACGCCAGGGCGGCATCCTCCGGGTCATAGTGACCTGCGGCCACCAGCGCCCGGGCCAAGGACAGCGCCAGCTCTCCATCGTCCGTCGGCTGCCCGGCCAGCGTATTGAACGTGCCGCCGTCCTGCATGGTGCGAAGCCCATTCGGATACTGCCGGCGGATGACCTCGGGTCTTTCGAATTCGACCTGACTCCCGAGGGCGTCCCCGGCCAGCAACCCGAGGAGACACCCTTGAGCGCGGTCGAGCGTGTCGGCCGAGCCCACGTTGCAGCCCGGCACCGGCCGCAGCAAGCCGAACTCGGCCCCCCGCCGGGGCTCGGCCGTGACCAGCTCGGACCAGTTGCGGCGGGCCAGGTCTCGGATCACCTTGGGCGCACCCCCAAAGCACCGGCTGGTCTTGCTCACCCCTTCCCGGCTGTATCGCACCGTTTCGCCCCGCTCGTCCACCAGGTCCCCGCCCGCCCCCCGCAACAACGCGTGGGCGGCCCCGTAATCGTAGTCGCCCGGGGAGCTGAGGGAGAACGTCGCCACCCCTTCGCCGGCCGCCACCAGGGCCAACCGATAGGCAATGCTGGGCACGCACCGGTAGCGTGCCGGCCGCAACAGGTGCAGATTGCCCTCCGGCTTTCGATCGGCCGCCTGGGACACCAGCACGACGTCGCTCCCCGACAATACCGACGGCCATGACGGCCCCTCCACCGGCCGGTCGTTTCTGAGCAGCGGCCCACACCCCTCGGCCCAGGCCAGGAAGTCGCCCCGGTCGTCAGGATAGGCAAACGAGAACACGACGCCCAGCACCGGCACGCCGTCACGCACCAGCCCGATGGCCACCGCGCTGCCCCGATGCCCGGCCAGGTAGGGCACCGTGCCATCATTGGGATCGACGAGCCAGCAATGGGCGTCCCCGGGCGCCCCTTCCGCTACCCCCGTCTCCTCGCCCTTGAAGCGCCACTGTGGAAACCGCTTCGTCAGCCTCGAGCGGATCTCCACCTCGGCCTCGGTGTCGGCGACAGCCTTGGATCCGCCCCCTCGGGGTCCGGCGGGTCGATGCCAGTCGGCCAGGAGCATGGCCCCGGCCACTCGAGCCGCATCGACGGCCACCTGCAGAGCTTCTTGGTAGTCGCACGTCATGCGGCCGCACTTCTGCAAGGCGGCGGACAGGTTCCTGTCGAAGGCTCGACCGTGCCCGACACGACCGTGACCCGCATCGGCCCCTATCAGGTCGTCTCCGTGCTCGGCCGGGGCGGCATGGGCACTGTATTTCGGGTGCGAGACGGCGGCCACCAGGATGTTGCCCTCAAGCTCCTGGCCACCATCACTGACTCGGACCCGCTGGCCCGCCTGCGTTTTCAACGCGAGTTTCGCATCCTGGCGGCGCTCGACCATCCAAACCTGGTCAAGGTGCTGGCTTCCGGCGAACACGAGGGCCGTCCCTGGTACACCATGGAGTGGCTGATCGGGCGCACGCTGTCCAGCGCCCTGCCCGCCGAGGACCGACTCCAGCACGTGGTGCGTTACGCCATCGACGTCGCCCGAGGCCTCGATTACATCCACCAGTGCGGCATCATCCATCGGGACCTCAAACCGGCCAACATCATGGTGCTGGACTCCGGGGTCGTCAAGCTGACGGACTTCGGACTGGCCCGCGAGATCGTGCCGGACGTGCCCGTGTCACGCTCGAACACCATGGTCGGCACCATCCACTACATGGCTCCGGAGCAGATCGTGTCCGGCCCGGTCGACGCCCGCACCGACCTCTATTCGTTCGGGGTGATGCTGTATGAGCTGGCGGCTGGCAAGTTGCCGGTCTCGACCGGCGACTGGATGGCCACCATCAACGATATCCTGGAAGGGGTGCCCGATCCGCCCGGAGGGCCTCTGAATGACATCATCATGCGCCTGCTGGAGAAGGCGCCGGAGAACCGTTACCAGACCGGCCACGACGTGGTGACCGCCTTGGCCGACACCATGGGCATCGCACTCAACAGTTCAACACCGGTCGTCTCCAGCCCGCGGCCCCAGCTTCTCTCCACGCCCCTGTTGGGACGGGAGGACGCCAGCCTGCACCTGTTGGATGCACTCGATCGGGTGGTGCGCGGCGAAACCCAGGTCGTGACGCTGACGGGACCTCCCGGCATGGGCGGCACGCGCCTGTGTCTGGAGGTCGTTCGCCAGGCCCGCCGCCAGGGCTTCCAGGTCTTCGCCGAGCCCCTGGTGCCGGGCCGGGAGCGAAGCTACCAGAGCCTCATCCCCTGGCTGCGCTGGCTGGCTGGATTGGGACCGCTGCCGGAGGTGGTCCAGACCCTCCTGGAAGACAGCCTGGCCCAACGCCCGGCGGATCCAACGGTCGATCGGTACGGCCTGCTGGAGAGCGTCGCCCGCCACGTGAGAACGAGGGTCGTCAAGCCCACGCTGGTCCTCCTCGACCCTCTGCTGGATGCCGACGAAGATACTCGCACCCTGCTCGGGTACCTGGCCAGCGACCTGCTGGCCGCCCCCGGTGTCCCCCTCTTTCTGCTCACGACCCAGACCCGTGCCGCGCTCCCCGGGGTGGGCCTCTGCTTGCGGCCCCTCACCGAAGATGAAGGCGTGCGGCTGCTGCAGGGCGCCCTCGGGGGCATGACGGAACGACCGGACTGGCTGGTACGCCTGGTGGGGCTGGCCGGGGGCAACCCTGGGGCCCTGCTGGCCCGCTTGAGATCCCTGCTGGAAGACGGCGCCCTGCAGCGGCCTGAAGGGCAGTGGACGTGCCGCCCGGAGGACGTCCCCAGCCAGGGTTCCCCCGTTCGCCTGGACGATCTGCCCCCGGACATGCTGGACACCTTGCGCCGGCTCACCCTGCTGGGCGGCCACGCTTCTTTCAAGCGGCTGCAGGCCTGCTCTCCCCTGGCGGAGGCCGCGCTCGTCGCCAGCCTCGACCGCCTGCTGGACCGCCGCCTGGTCGCCAGCGACGGCCTGGCATGCGACCCGCAGGCCATGCAAAGCGTCTGGACCGGCCTGGAGGCAGGCCGCCGGCAGAGCCTCCACCGCGACATCGCGCTGGGCCTGGAGAAGGCCGAACCGGAGGCCGCCCTGCTGATCGCTCGACACTACGGCGAAGGCGGCTTGCCCGAGCGGGCGCTGGGCCCCTACCAGCGCGCCTTGAAAGATGCCCTGGCCCAGCGAGCGACGGACCGGGCGGCCACGATCGCGGGCGAGCTGGCGCAGGCCATGGAAGGGCACGCGAGCCCGGCGGAAACCCGTCTCATGGTGCTGGATGGTCTCATCGGCGGCGATGCGGCCCAGCAGGCGGCAGAACTGGCCCGCCGCTGGCTGGAGGGCGTCACGGACCACGTCGTGCGGGCCGGGTTCGAGCGCCGTCTGGGCCAGGCGTTGCAGGGTCTAGACCGCCACGAACAGGCCATGGAGGTTTTCTGTCGCGGGCTGGAGACACTCGGTCTGCGGCCGGGCGTCGACCGGAGCCATCTGCCTAGGGACATCGCCCGGCTCCTGTGGCGCAATGGGCCACTAGTCCGCCGGCTGACCCAGGGCGAGGCCGTGCAGCGAGCGTCGGCCGAGCTCTCGGCGGCCGACGAGGAAGCCATCAAACTCTTCCTGCATCTGCCCGAGACCTTTGAATTCCTGCCCTCGCGCCCGCCCTTCACATTTCTGATCACCTTTCTGCTGCAGCAAATTGACCTGTGGCGCCAGCGGCCCTCGAACCGCACGCTCTCCCGGGTCTACACGTCACTCACCATGGTCTCGGCCATGCGGAGCTGGCCCAGCCATCCTCGCATCCGACAGCAGGCACAACGCCTCCGCCAGAGCCTGCACGGGCGCGACGAGGCGCAACTGGCCTTCATTCTGGGCATCACCGCCTGGCGCCGCTGGGACTTGCATGAAGCCTCGCGCTGCCTGCGCGAGTCCTACCAGACCGCGACCGCTGACAGCGAGTCGGTGCAGGGGCAGATTTTCTGGGTGGCGGCATGCGACCTGTTCCTCGGACAGGTAGACGAGGCCCGCACCATGGCTGCGCAGATGGGCGCCAAGGCCCGCTGGATGGGACAAGACCGCTATGCCGTGCTGTGGGATGTCCTGCACACCGTGCTGGACGGCCGCACTCCGGCCCCGCCGCCCGACGACGACGGGAGCCACCAGGGCTGCGTGGCCCGCTTTCTCGCCGCGCTCGCCATCTGGCTCAACGGGGACTCGGCCACCGCGGGCCCCCTCTTCGACCGCAACTCGCATCTCCAGTTGATCCACACCATCTACCACTTTCACGGTTGGGATGGCCCGCTGCTGTCGCTCTGCACCGGACAGCCCTGGCGGCCGCACCGGGACTTGCCGGTGCCCCGGGAGCAGCGCGTCGGCCTGCAGTACCTGGTCGCTGGCCAACCGGACAAAGCCGCCGCGTGGTTCGGCGAACAGGGCTGGTACTTCTGGCAGGCCGTGGCCGAAGGGCGGCAAGGTCTGCCGAACATCTTGGAGCGGGCTCAGAGCCTCAGTTGTAAGGCGACCAGACCGTGACCGACCGGCTGTGCGTGCCCATCAGGTAGGTCCGCATGAGGAAACGGTTGTCCCACCAGGTGATGGTGACCTGGCAGCGGCTGCGGGTGTGGGCACGGAACCTCAGCGTTCGATACGCGAGGGCAGAGCTGTAGTACTGGGTGAAGCTGTGCCCGCGCGGGCCCAGCTCGGTGATGCCGATGGTCTTGATGCGAACCTCCCGAGGGCCCTTGTAATAGGACCACGCATTGACGGTGAAGTGCACGTAGCGCGGGAGGATGGGGACGGGAACCTCGGGCGCCAGCTCCTCGGGGGCATCCACGGCGGGGGTCTCTTCCACGGCAGGACTCTGCTCGAGGGGCGGCTGGCCGGTCTCACACGGCGACGGACAGTCTGCCCAGACCGGGGCCAG
>DASYBA010000792.1:0-9011 GCA_036501005.1 Candidatus Xenobia bacterium
GGGGTCGGCAATCTCAAGATGCTGGTGCACGAGGAGATCGGGCCCATCATCGAGAGCGCCGTCAACGGACTCTTGCGAGGCGAGTGGCCCACGTGGGCTGGGGGGTTCACGCCGCCGCCCGACCGGCCCGCTCCGGCCGCGCCCGCACCGACGCCGGCCCGCCCGGCCCCCGCCGTCGAGTCGTTTACCGAGCCCCCGTCGGAAACCATCCGCTGGACCCCGCCCGCTGAATGGTTTGTCCAGGTCAGCATGGGGGCGCAGCAGTTGCCGGAGATTCCCATCATGTCCAGCACCCTGATGAACGGTCGCACCTTCACCATTGGCGGTCCGGGCGGGAGTGCCAGCGACATCCAGTTGGACGACAAGAGCCTGCCCGACTCCGTGGCCCGTCTCGAGTATCAGAACGGCAGTTGGGTCATCATGGCCGACACCAGTGTGGTGCCGGTGTACCTGGGGACGCAACCGTTGCGCGACCGGCGCTTTCTGCAGGCCACCGACGAGCTGGTCATCGGGCGCTACCGGCTGCGCATGCTACATCGCACGCAGCCCCAGGCCGGCGGAGCGCCCGGGCCGCGCTTCGCCCTCGATATCCTGTCCGCGCCCGACTGGGGCGGCGGAGGTCGCCTGATTCTGAACAAGTCAGACGTGACCCTGGGGCGTGACAAGGCCTGCGACATGGTCTTCAACGACGCCACGGTCTCACGTCGTCATGCCCAGATCACGCTCGCCAACGGGCGCGTGTGGCTGCGCCCGCTCTCCACCACCAATCCAACCTTCGTCAACGGCGTCCAGGTCCAGCAGAGTCGAGCCCTGGATCACGGGGACGAGATCCAGCTCAGCCGTGACTCCAGCTTGCGCTTCGTCGACCTGAAGGAAGAGGTCTTCTAAAAAAGTCGGGGAAGCAAGCCGGCCTTGAAGACTCACCGCAAAGCGCTGCTCATCCTTTTCCTGACCGTCTTTATCGACCTGGTCGGCTTTGGCATGGTCATTCCCCTGCTGGCGCTTTACGGCCACGAGTTCCACGCCAGCTCGACCGAAATCGGCCTGCTGGGCGGCGTCTACTCGTTCATGCAGTTTCTCATGGCGCCCGTCTGGGGGTCGCTCTCCGATCGCTTCGGGCGCCGGCCCATTCTCCTCAGCAGCCTCTTCGGCATTGCGTGCGCGTATGTCGTCTTCTCGCAGGCCACGACCTTCAGCACGCTGTTCTGGTCCCGCGCCCTGGCCGGCTTCTTCGCCGCCAACATTTCGACCGCGGTCGCCTATGTCGCCGACGTGACCTCGGCGGAGGACCGGGCCAAAGGCATGGGCTTCATCGGCGCTGCTTTCGGCCTGGGCTTTGTGTTCGGGCCGGCCATCGGGGGCATTGCCGGCCAGCACGGCATGCAATGGCCTCCGATCATCGCCGCCGTGCTGTCGTTCACCGCGTTCTTGCTGGCCATGGGGCTCCTCCCCGAGTCCCGCACCCCCGGCGGCACGGCCCGGGAGTTGGGCCTCAAACCGCTGGCCAAGGCCTTTTCCCATCCCGTGTTGTCTCGCTGGATGTACGCCTACCTCCTCTACATGGTGGCGGTCGCTTCCATGGAGATCGCCTTCCCGCTCCTCGTGGCTGGGCCTCCGTTTCACTACATGCAGCGGGAGACCGGCTATCTGTTCACCTACCTGGGGTTGGTGGTCGCCGCCATCCAGGGCGGGGCCATTCGCCGCATGAAACGCTCGCAGGAGGCGCCCACCGCCAAGCGGGGCACCGTCTTCTCCATCGTCGGATTGGCCATGCTGCCCTTCGTCCACACCCTGCCCCTGCTGGTGCTGGGGCTGACCTGCCTGGCCATCGGGCAGGGCTTCACCCAGCCGACCCTGATGGGGCTCATCTCCCGCAACGCCAGCTCGGAGGAACAGGGGACGGTCCTCGGGGTGTCCCAGTCGTTAGCGAGCTTCGGCCGCATCGTGGGCCCGCCCCTGGCCGGGCTCCTGTACGGCTGGGCGATTCCCGGCCCGTTCCTCTTCGCTGCGGCCGTGGTGGTGGCCGTGCTGGCCCTCATTATAGCCGCCAGCCAGACTCCACTCGATCCTCCCCAGGGTCCGGCCGGTGCGTAGGGAAATAATCCTCTCAGCACGGCACCTCGGGGGACATGCATGAATTGGTTGACCATTCTAGACCGACTCCGCTCCAGTGGCACCGCTGTCGATGGACAGATGGCTGCCTACGAGCGGCGTTCCACCTGGCGGGTGACGCGTCGGGTCGGGCTGTGGGGGTTTCGGCAGGACGCCGAAAAGATTCATCTCATGGGCATCAACTTTGGCCCGGGCGGCCTGCGGGTCGAGTCCCCCCGACGCTTCCGCCTCCAGGAAGACCTGATGCTTCGAGTGCCCCCCAAAGGGGAGGACAAGAGCAAGGGACTGGACGATTCCAACGACGTGCGAGTCAAGGTGGTCTGGGTCAAGAAGCGCAAAGACTACCCGACCTTCGACGTCGGCCTCCAGTTCACCGGCAATGAGACCGACAACGCCCGCCTGGCGGCTCGGTTCCTCCTCGACGACTGTGGCGTCACCATTCGCAACCCGAAGGAGAAACGCAAGGCTCCGCGAGCCTTGGTCGACAAGATGTCGGCCATCTTCTCGACTCGCGATGGCAGCATGGTCAACGCCGGCGTCATCGACTTGTCGGTCGGCGGCGCGCTCCTGCAGAGCCCGCGCAACGTGCCGGCGGGCGAAGCCGTCTCGGTCAAGATCATCCTGGCCAAGGATATTCCGTCGCTCGACTGCAAGGCTACCGTGATCCGCTCTCGACCCGGCACAGAGCCCCGCACCTTTGCCCTGGGCATCCAGTTCAGCCAGGTGCCGGAAGACCACAAGGACCGGCTGGTCAAGTTCCTGTCTCGTCAGCTCAAGATGGCGCCGGCCCCGTGAAGCGCTGGCCCCTCGTCGGCCTGGTCGCCCTGACGGCGGCAGCGCAGGCCTATCCGCCCATGCCACCCCCGCCGCGGCCCGTGGATGCGGTGAAAAAGGTCGCTCTGGCCTTTGCCGCCGATGCCGACCAGGCCCGCCGAGTCGCCGCTTCTATCGGGCAACCCTACCTCCAGCGAACCTCCCAGATTCCACTGGCAGAGTCCATCCTGCCGCCGGAGCTGGTGCCCATCAACTATCATCCGGAGGCGCGCACCACGCTGTCCTATCGATATGAGCTGCGGCGCACGGTCGAGAGGAACAAGTGGGAAGTCGTGATGCAGCGAACGGGGGTCGACTACATCACCATGGAGTGCCGCCACGGGATGCCCATCCTGGACACTGCCAGCAATATCGAACAGGGCATGGCGTTCCTCATGATTCCGAGTATCGGACCCGAGGCCCATCAACTCCACGTCCTCGCGCTGAACCGGCGGGGCGACATGGGGACGGCCCAGGTGCGCTTCTCAGACGGCGAGAGCACCTACGACGTGCTGGTGCCGGCGGGCAAGGAGGCCGTGCGCATCCAAGCCGTGGAGCCCGAAGACAAGAGCTTCTAGTCTTCGAGCAGGGGAGCCAGGGGGATGGTCAGGCCGGGGAGCGCCTTCGGCTCGAACGTGTGCTCTAGAGTGCCCATGGCGGTGCGAACGTATCCCTCGGCGCTGGCGTGGTATTCCTCCGGGGTGCCTGCCACAGGGTCGCCAATCCAATACCAGGGGACGCCGGCCTGGTAGTAGGCTTTGAACTTGTCGTCGCGGTCCCGGTAGATGGAGTCGTCCGATAGGACCTCGACGATGACGTCCGGACAACCTAGTATGCGCCCGTTATGGTATCGGTCCAGGTGTTCAGGGAAGAGCACGGCGAGATCTGCACCAAACAAGCGAGTGCCAAAATCCACCGCAATTTCCGAACGCATCCAGCACCGGTCTGCTACCCTCGACCACAAGCCGTGCTTGAAGTAGCCGTGTCGGCTGTGGACGGGCACGGTCTGGGCGCGTCGCAAGAACTCCTCGCGGCTCATGGGGACGAGCCGCATGGCAGCCTTACGACACCGACCCCAGCGCCTGGTCCAGGATGTCCAGGCCTTCCTCCAATTGCGCGTCGGTGATGGCGAAAGGCATGAGCGCTCGGATGACGTTGGCCTGGGCGCCCGCCTTCAACACCAGGAGGCCGTTCTGGTAGCACGTCTTCATCAGGGCCGCGGTCTTCTCCGTGGCGGGCTCGCGGGTCTGACGGTCCTTGACCAGTTCGATCGCGAGCATGGCGCCGAGCCCTCGCACGTCTCCAATCAGGGCGTGCTTCTCCTGCATGTTCTGGAAGCGGGCCAGCACGCGCTTGCCGATCTCCTGGCCCCGGGCCAGCAGCCCCTTTTCCAACAGTTCGATAGCCGCCAGCGCGGCTCGGCACGCCACGGGATTGCCGCCATACGTGCCCCCCAGGCTGCCGGGGACGTTCGAATCCATGATCTCGGCTCGCCCCGTGACGGCCGCCAGCGGCGTCCCGGCGGCCATGGACTTGGCTGTCACCACGATGTCCGGCTCGATATCGAAATGCTCGCTGGCAAACATCTTGCCGGTGCGTCCGAAGCCCGACTGCACTTCGTCGGCGATGAAGAGAATGCCGTGCTTCTTGCAGATGGCCTGCAGGGCTTTGAGATACCCGGCCGGGGGTACCAGGAAGCCGCCCTCGCCGAGCACCGGCTCGACCACCAGGGCGGCGATGCTGTCTGGCGATGCGTGGGCCCGGAACAGCTCTTCGAGCACCTCGGGCCCGGGCGTGTTCTGTGGAGAACGGTAGGTGTACGGGTAAGGGATGTGATGGACGTCGGGCACGTACGGCGAGAACCGGGACTTGTACGGCGCCACCTGGCCCGTCATGCTCAAGGCCAGCAGCGTGCGGCCGTGGAACGACCGTTCGAAGCAGACGACGCCGGGGCGGCCGGTATAGGCGCGGGCCACCTTGACGGCATTCTCTACGGCCTCCGCGCCACTGTTGAACAGGGCCGACTTCTTGGGAAAGTTGCCCGGCACGATGCTATTGAGCTTTTCACACAGTGCGACGTACGGCTCATACACGGTCAGCATGAAGCAAAGATGGAGGTATTTCTCGGACTGATCCTGGATGGCCGACGCTACCTCGGGGGGGCAGTGGCCCACGTTCAAGACGCCAATGCCGCCGGCGAAATCGATATAGGTGTTGCCATCGACGTCGGTCAGCAGCGCACCGCGGGCCCGTTCAATGGCAATGGGCGTGATATGTCCGACGGCTTTGGGGGTGGCCGCCTCCACCCGGGCCATCAAGGCCTGGCTCTTGGGCCCCGGAATCTCCGTCTTTCGAACCACCGACTTCGCCGTCTCAACTGTCATGTTCTGCCTCCTTCGCGCCCGGGTGAATCCGCCGTCGGGTTGGCCAGGACCTGCCATGGTGACCGCCAACCTCTTCCCATGACCACCGTGTACCTGGTCCGGCACGCCGAGCCCGCCAATCCTCGCCAGGTGCACTACGGCCGGCTGCCCCGCTTTCGGCTGTCCGACGCCGGGAGGGTCCAGGCCGAGGCGCTGGGGCAGCGACTGTCTACCATCCGGGCGGATGCGATCTACTCCAGCCCGCTCCTGCGAGCCCGGCAGACCGCGGCGGCGCTGGCTCGGTATCAACCGGGCGTGCGGGTGGCCATTCGCCGGGGGCTCATCGAGGTCCGCAATCCGGTGGAGGGCACCCCGTTCACGGAGGTGCCGCTGGGCACCAACCTCTACGAGCCGCCCATGCCCGGCATCGAATCCATGGCGGAGCAAGGGGCCCGCATGCGGCACACCATGGAAGCCCTGGTGCGAGCCCATCCGGACGGCACGGTCTTCGCGGTGAGCCACGGCGACCCCATCGCCGTCCTGCTCCTGGGGTACCGAGGGCTGCCGCTCACCCGCGAGGCCTTGCGTCAGAACGACTACCCCGCGCTGGCCTCCATCACTCGCCTGATCTACGCTGGCGGTAGTCCATCCATCTGCCGGCTCCCACCGCCGTCAGGTCCGGCCTGACAGCCACGACTCCCGCAACAGCCGAGCCATGCGGCGGGGGTTGCGGGCGGCCCAGCGGTGCAGTCCATCCAGGATCTGCTGACTATCGGTCAGCACGCCTCCCAGGGGAGCCCACAGCTTGTGAATGTGCAGGAACTCGTTGATGACGCCCACCGTCTCGACCGAACTGGCGGTCGGCATGCGGTTCATCTCGACCAACAGCACCCGCACCTCCTCCTCGGTCAGGCTGCGGGACACCTCCCGCACCGTGTCGTCCGACAGGGCGCGGAGCAGCACCGCAGTCTTCTGCACCGGCTTGAGGCGAGCCACTTGCTCCTTGACCAGGCGAGACGCCTCCCGTGCCATGTCACGAGGCATGCAGGGGCGCCTCCCTCCGCTTCCAATAATCGATACCGGTCCGTTTGTGCGCTTTCTGCAGCATCTCCGACGCTACCCGATTGGCCAGCGAGATGACGCGGTCTTCTGGAATGAGCGCCAGACGTCCGTCTTTCACCACGACCCGCCCGTTCACCACCGACGTCTCGACCACGTGGGAGTCGCCCGTCATGACCAACGCGGCCACCGGATCGTGCACCGACGCGCAGGCGTATCCAATCTGGTTCAGATTCACGACGATGAAGTCTGCGGCTTTGCCGGGGGCCAGCGTCCCGATATCGCTGTAGCCCAGCACGCGTGCCCCCCCTTGGATCCCGACCCGCAGGGCGCGTTCCGCCGTCATGCTCTTGACGCCGGTGCGAATGCGATGCGATAGCAGGCAGGCTCGAACCTCCCCGAGCATGTCCCCGGAATCGTTGCTGGAGCTGCCATCGACCCCGAGGCCGACCGGCACGCCCGCGGCCAGCATTTCGGGGATAGGCGCGATGCCGGAGCCCAGGCGCATGTTCGATACCGGGCAGTGCGCTATGCCCGTGCCCGTCTTGCCACACGTATCGATTTCCCGCTGGTTGAGATAGACGGCGTGGGCGAACCAGACGTCCGATCCGACCCACCCCAACCGCTCTACGAATTCGAAGGGACGGCATCCATACCGCTCCTGGCAGTAGACCTCCTCGTCCTTCGTCTCGGCCAGGTGGGTGTGCAGTCGCACCCCGTTGCGGCGGGCGAGGGTCACGGAGTCTTTCATGAGCTGTTGGGTCACGGTGAAAGGAGCGCAGGGGGCCAGCGCGATCTTGACCATGCCGAGCGGGTCGGGATCGTGATATTGCTTGATGATGCGCTCGCAATCGGCCATGATGACGTCCTCGTCTTGACAGACGTCGTCCGGTGGCAGGCCGCCCTGCGACTTGCCCATGGACATGCTGCCGCGGGTCGGATGAAAGCGAATGCCGAGATCGTTGGCGGCGCGGATCTGCTGATCGAACATGTCTGGTGGCCCGCTACGGGGAAAGAGGTAGTACATGTCCGTCGACGTCGTGCACCCCGTGAGCAAGAGCTCCGCCAGGCCCAGCAGCGTGCCGGCGTAGACGCCTTCGGGCGTCAGGTCCTGCCAGATGGTATAGAGCGTGGTCAGCCAGCCGAAGAGCTCTTCGTCTTGTACGGCCGGCACGCAACGGGTGAGCGACTGGAACAGGTGGTGGTGCGTATTGACCATGCCGGGCAGAGCGATGCGTCCACTGCCGTCGATGACGTCTGCGCCTTCCGCCGACAACCCCTTGCCGATGGCCGTGATGCGGTTTCCATCGACCCGTATGTCGACATTCTTCAAGACCGTGCCCTGGTCATCCAGGGTCACCACGTGATCCAGATTGCGAACCAGTAGACTCACCGTGCACCTCCCACGAGGGTTGCCACGGCTTGTGCCGCCACCCCCTCCACGCGACCGATGAAGCCCAGCCCCTCGGTGGTGGTTGCCTTGATATTGATTTGAGTGGCCGCTACCCGCAAGGCCGCGGCCAGATTGTGCTGCATGGCCTCGCGATGGGGGGCCATGCGGGGCGCCTGCGCCATGATGATGCAGTCGACGTGCACCACCTCCCAGCCCGCTTCCGCCAACTGCTCTCGCACCGCTTCGAGCATGAGAAGACTGGAGATGCCCTTCCAACGGACATCGCTGTCGGGAAAGTGTTGGCCGATATCGCCCATGGACGCCGCCCCTAGCAGGGCATCGATGACCGCGTGGGTCAAGACGTCGGCATCGGAGTGGCCCTGCAACCCCCGATCCGAGGGGATGTCGACGCCGCCCACAATGCAGGGACGCCCCGGCACTAGCGGGTGAACGTCAAACCCTACCCCGCAGCGGGGCACAGTTGGATGCATGGCGCCCCTCCCTTCTGACGCAGGCTTGGCCCGGGCCTATTCGTTGTGCTCGGACGATTCCCTCGGGGGGGCGGCGAACAATCTTCAGGGCCGGGGACGACCTCGCTCGGCCTGCAGCTTCATCCAATACAGCCAGTGGTCAAGGGCGGTGTCTACCAGTAACGCCAGTAGCCGCCGCAAGCGTATCGATGATGGTGGCGCCAGCACCAGCGGGTCACCCAGCGCCGGTGGTGCCAATGGTGGCCATGGTGCCTGTAGTCTGCCTGGGCAGGCTGGGGCAGCGCCATGAAGACCGCCATGGCCAGCAGGACTCCGAGGATGAGTTTCTTGAGCATGCGATTGTCCTTTCCAGAGGCTAGACAGAAGACTCCGCTTGGACCCCGCAAGTTTCCTCCCATGGGCGCCGAAAAGCCGGGTCAGGCTGAAAAGGACGTTCCGCAACTACAGGTGCGCTTGGCGTTTGGGTTCTCGAACTTGAAGCCGCCGCCCATCAGGTCGTCGGAGAAGTCGAGGATCATGCCCCGCAGGAAGAGGAAGCTCTTCACGTCTACGGCGACCTTCACGCCCAGGTCGTAATCAAAGATCTTGTCTTTCTCCGATACGTTGGTATCGAACGTCATGGTATAGCTCATGCCGGAACAGCCGCCGCCTTTGACGCCCAGGCGGACGTAGGCGTTCTGCAGGTTCTGCTTCTCCATGATGCGGTGCGCCTCGGCGACGGCTTTGTCGGTCAGCTCGATCTTGGAGGGCAGGACGACCGGCGGTCTCAGCTTCGTGGCG
>DASYBA010000793.1:0-3904 GCA_036501005.1 Candidatus Xenobia bacterium
AGACCGGTGAGCAGGTAGTACAAGGTCGCGCCCAGCGAGTAGATGTCGGAGCGCTGATCGGTGCCGGCGCCGTACTGCTCGGGGGCGGCGAAACCCGTCGTGCCGGCAGCGCGAATGAGGGTGGAGGTCCTGGTCGTCGCGGGGGTCGCCATCTTGGCGATGCCGAAGTCGATCACGGTGACGTGGTGATCGTTGCGCAGCATGATGTTGGCAGGCTTCAGGTCGCGGAAAATGATGGGTGAGCTCTGGCCGTGCAGGTAGCCCATGACGTCGGCCAGCTCCACCGTGACGTGGCGGGCAAAGACCTCGGTGAGCGGTCCCGTCTCCTCGACGACACGATCGAGTGGGGTGCCCGCGATGTAGTCCATGACGAGGAACCACGACCCGTTGGACTGAAAATAGTCGTACATGCGGGGTAGTCGTGGATGCGCCAGTGCGTGGAGCAACTCGGCTTCCACCCCGAACTGATGCTCGATGGCGGCGCGCTCGTCGGCGTCACGTGACACCACGAGCAGTTCTTTGATGGCCACCGGAACCGGCCGATCAACATAGGTGGCGAGGTAGACGCCCCCCATGCCGCCCTGCCCAATCACTCGCTGAATACGGTATCGGCCTTCGAGAACTGCGTCAGTTTCAAGCATGAGAAGTGACGGCCTTTCTGAGCCGCGAGGGGCAATTCCTGTTCCTCCGGAACCTCACGAGCGGGTGTGCTCGTCAATCCAGTGACGGAGGGCCTCGGAGGCTTCCGGATCGGCTTGCAGTCGGTGCCAGTCGGCGGTCGCGTCGTGGCCTTCCCGCTCTTTGAGAAAAGCCTGGTAGGCATGGCAGACGATCCGCCGGTCACCGGTCAGGGTACGCGCGGCGGCATCCAGGTTTCGCTCGGCCTCCCCATGGCGCCCCTGGCAGATCGCGATGCGGCCCAGCTCGAGCAGGGCGGGCGGGGCCGGGGCCTGGCGCTGCCAGAATTTCTCCCACGCGCCGTCCGACTGGGTTTCGTGGGCGAACCAGGGGTTGGCGGGATCGCCATCCAGCACTTGCAGGGCCATGCCGAGACGCGCCGCGGGGTCCATCTGGGGGTCCGAGGCGTGCCCGAATTCCAGCAGGTGCAAGGCGAAGTTGCGAAAGCGGGCCCCGGCCAGATCGGCTGGCGTGCCGTTTTTCACCGCGGGAAGATCCTGGCCTGCGACGGCAAAGAGCCACAGCACGTCCGGTGGTTGCACGGCGCGACTGTATTCGATATGGGAGCGGTCATCGATGAGCGGTGGGGCGTCCTTGACATAGGCGGCCAGATCACCCGGCCCCTTGAGGCACCAGGCCAAAAACTGCTCGGCGTCGTCGAGTCCGACAGGATGTAGAACGCCGGCATTCTGCCGCACTCGGTCTGCCAGCACCGCGCCATCGACGATCAGCGGAGTGTCGGTGCCGACCAGGCATAGATTGAACCCGGCCCCCTCCCACAGGTAGCAGGAAGGAAAGACGTCCTGGAAGGCGCGCATGACGGAGCGGGTCTCGGCGGCCGCCATCTGGTCGACGGGAAGCCACTGCGTCATCAAGCCGCCCGGTTTCAAATGGGTCCGACACACTTCGAAGTATTCCCGGGAGAAGAGGTTCTCGGTGCTGGTGATGACGTCGTAGTGGCGATCGGTGGTGAGCAAGTAGTGGCGGCCGTTGTCAGGGATGATCCTCAGCTTGGGCGACTGCAGGGCGGCCCCTATCGGATCGAGGCGGAAGTCAAGGGCGACGACGGCACGAGATGGTTCGGCCCAATCGACTTCGTGGGTGCTGGTCATGTGCACTGCGCCGGGCAGCGCCAGTCCGGCGCCAACCACCAGGACGTCGCGGGGATCGGGATGGAGAAGCGCCGGCCCGGCCGACAGCAAGGTTGAGTATCGGATGGCGGCGGGGGTGTTCGACATAAGGGTGCGGCCGTTCACTACCAGGTCGTCGACCTCTGTCTGACTGGTATCGTCCCAGTGCCGATAGAGGGTGGCGGATCCGTCAACCGGGGCGAACAGGACGCCGAGGCCGATGAGACCCAGGCCTGGCCCGAGGATGGCGTCGAGGGGGCGGAGTCGCTTGCCCAGCACGTCGACGAGCGCCAGACCGAGGAGCACGACGCCCAGGGCGGTGGAGAACGCGAAGGGGTCGTTGCGGACGATCAGCAGGCGATTCCCCACGAAGGCGCAAGCCACGCCGCAGAAGCCGCCCGCAGCCAAGACGGAGGGCAGGCCGCGCTGGCGCGCCTCGGCAGCCGTGACGGGCGCGGCCAGAGCGCCGGCGGCGAGAGTCACGGCAGTGGCCAGGAAGCCTGTGTGCAAGAGGCCGAGGCGTTCGATCAGGAGGTGATCGGCGAGCCAGGCGCCGGCGGCCCCACCGAGCAGCAGGGCGGCCGGCAAGACGTCGGTCAGCACCCCGAGTGCTGCGCCCAGGAAAGCGCTGGGGACAACCACGGTCAGGGCGATGAGAGCTGGACGCGCCGCGACGTGGGGCATGACGAGGGTGGCAGCCGCGCCCAAGAGACTTGCGAGCACCACATAGACCGTAGGCGACCCGGGAAGGTACCGGCCCGCCAGCCAGGCGCCCAGGCCCAGGCCTGCCACGACCGTCGCGGCGACGATAGCCACCGATGACAAGGGACTACCCAGTTGAAGGGCTCCCTGCCGGTTCCACACCACCATGAACGTCGACTCGCTGGCCCCAGACAAGACGAGCAACGTCACCAGGGCCAGACGGCGGGGCATGGGTCGGATTTCGGTGCCCCTACAGGGCGGCCCTCTGCTGTAGGGGAACCGGGGGAGGCGGGCGAACGGAGGGGGCCATGACCGCCACACTCAACGAACGCTATCGGCAACTGGTGCTCACAGTGCTGGTGCAGCTCGAGCAGCGCAACCCCTACAACGTCGACCATTGTCGGTTGGTCGCCTCCTACTCCGACCAACTGGCGCGCCACCTCAAGCTGACGGAGGAGCAGCGCAAGCGAGTGGTGGCGGCCGCCGAGGTCCACACGCTGGGCGTGCACCTGCAGATGGAGGAAAAGCGCAACCCCCAAGGGGTGCCCATCACGGCGCTGGGTCTGCGGAGCGGCCGCGAGAACTCCGTCGAGGCGCGGGAAGCGGAGATCCTCGAGCAGATTCTAGCCCCGCTGGAGGAGTATCGAGACGCGATTCCCGTCATCCTGGCTCGCCACGAGTGGTTCCGGGGCCAGGCAGACAAGCTCACGCCGGAAGCCCGCATCATGGCGGTCGTCGACGCCTTTGTCGACCTGGCGACCCCCAAATCGCATCGCGATCCGCTCACCCTGCCCGAGGTCATGTCGCGTTTGAAAGAACAGGCTGGCATTCAATTCGACCCGCGCTACGTCGAGGGGCTGGACCAGGTCATCACCAGCGAACAGGAGCAGTGGGGCGCAGGGGCGCGGGCCCGGCAGTTCGAGACCGCTCGCTATCGACACTGGCTGTCTCTCGGCAACTTCCACCGCCAGGCCGGAGAGACCGACTGGGCCCTGCGGTCGTATCGAAAAGCCCTCGATCTGGCGGACCTTCTGGGCGATCCCTGGCTGCGCATCCAGGCGGTTTTCGGTATCTTCATGGTGCACCACCGGGCCGGCGACTACGAGCGGGCCCTCGACCTTCTGCAGCACGCCCGCCCGCAGGTGCCGGAAGGCAGGGGCAAGGTCCGACACTGGTTCATGCTCATGTGGGGCATGCTGATCTGGAGCTCCGACAAGGATGCCAACGGCGAAGCCATATTGGAAGAAGTCGTGAACGGCTTCGAGGAGAGCGGCGACCTGCCAGGTATCGCCGCGGCCCGCATTCTCCTGGCTCGCATGTCGCTGACCAAGGGGCGAGACGATGCCGGCCATTTGAAGCGTCTGCAGGCCATCGCTGACCTGCTGGCGGCCCAC
>DASYBA010000794.1:0-7524 GCA_036501005.1 Candidatus Xenobia bacterium
GGGCTCTGCCCCCCAGTCGCTTCGCTGGGGCCCCCCCCGGCTGGCAACTCGGGAGAGCTGTGCGGCATCTGTTTCGCGCTACTAGCTGGCGCCTCCTCGAGGGTTTTGCCGCCTTCCGCCACCATGAAGTTCATGGTGGCGCTGGGCTGGTGGGCCACGTAGATGACGACCGAATAGTGGCCGGGCGGCCAGCCACTGCCCGGCACCAGCCGGAACGACAGGTTCACGTTGCCGTCCGTGTCTGCCAGGTAGGGCGTGGCCTTCAAAGCCTCGGCCTCGTGGTACCAGCGGGCCTCGATCGGCACGCCCAGCCCCATGTTGGGAAAGTGTACCGAACAGTAGAAGCTGTCATGCGGCCCGTAGGTCTCGACCGGGTCGACCGGGGCGTGCTTGTCGTCGACGCTCTTGCACATGGTCCAATGATCGGGAACGGGCACCACCGCCGGCGGGAGGCCCGGGGACGAGCTCGGTGACCCCATGTTCGAGGGGACGTCCGTCGGCGTCATCGATACGGCGACGGGGGCCGGCGATCGATGCAACAGTGGCAGCAGTGCGGGCAGCTCGGACCGCTGGCTCCACAGCCAGGTCCCTCCGGCCGCCAGCGCGATCAGCAGGACAGCCCGGCCCAGCACGCGCCACACCGGCGAGCGGGCCGCATCGGGCACACGCTTGAGGGGGTCCTCCCCAGGGCGACGACTCCGGATGCGGCTGGGCGGCGGCGGCGGGGCGGCAGCACCGGCGACCAGGCGGGTCCCGCAGGACGGACAAAAGCGCGCCGTGCCCAGCACCGGGATCCCGCAACGGGGGCAGGTGACGTCGTCAGCGTCTTTCGGCGACACGGTCCTGCAGTGCCCAGTGGCCGGCAGCCACAAAGCGATCGTAGGCGGCCATGAGGCGCCGGACGATGGGCCCGACCGTCCCCGCCCCGACCGGACGGCCATCGATACGCGTGACCGGCATGACATGCTGGGTCGTGCTGGTCATGAACGCCTCGTCGCAGGAGGAGAGGGCGCTGGCTGGCAGGGTGACCTCCTCGGCGGGAATGCCCTCCTCTCGGCACAACTGGAGCGCGAGGCGACGGGTGATGCCGTTGAGAATGCCGGTCTCCACCGACGGGGTGCGAACCTTGCCGCCCCCGACCACGAAGAAGTTGGCTCGGCTGCACTCCGCCACGGTGCCCGCCGCAGACAGCAGCAACGCCTCCATGGCTCCGTGCGGCCGGGCCTGCATGTAGGCCAGGCGGGGGTTGAGCAGGTTGCTCGTCTTGAGCCGCGGGTCCAAGGCGGCGATGGGGTTGCGGCGAACGTCGACGACCCACACGCCGACCCCGTCCGCCCAGTGGGTCGCAGGGTACTCGGTGAGGGGCTTGTTGATGACGACCCGGGTGGCATGCTGCGCCGCGTCTGGATCGTAGGAGAGGTCGCCCGGCCCGCGGGACCAGATGACCCGCACCATGGACTCCGGATAGCGCCCGGCTTCCAGCACCCGGTCTATCTCCGTCTTGAGCAGATCCAGCTCGAAGTCGGGTGCGAGCAACAGGCCGGCCCCCGAGCCTTGCAGCCGTTGCAGGTGAGCGTCAAGGAGAAACGGCCGGCCGCCGTAGGTGCGCAGCGTCTCGTAGACGCTGTCACCGTAGAGAAAACCGTGATCGAGAGGGCTGATGCGCGCCTCGGCGGCAGGCGTCACCAGTCCGTTGACACTGACCCACATGCCAGGCAAGTGCGCCGCCCGACCCCCTCACACCTTTGTGCCAGACGATCAAGCGGGTGGCGGGCGGGGGCGGCGCGCCGGTCATGGTCCGCTCATTTTGATTCCTTAATAGTCCAGGCACATATCAAACAGGAATTGGGAGAGCCTTAACACCCCGGCAACATCATTCCATGAGTTTGTTACACTGGCAACATACATTCAATATACAGGCCGGTGCAACGGCCGTTCTCCCTGGGCTACAATGTCTATAGAAATCGTTCGATAGACAGGCGGAGGGAGAAGGACATGGCTTTACAATTTTCGCAGCAGGGTATCGGGGCGATTGGTGGAGCAGGAATGCCGCAGGGTTTCGGAATGCCGCAGGGTTTCGGAGGCTTGCAGGGCACCTCGCTGTCCGCGCCGGGCGCCACTGGCATTCCAGGCCTCCCCCCGACCGGTGCATCAGAAGGATTCATGCCCTCCGGCGAGCAGGGCCTGGGCAGCCAGGGAAACTCGAGCACGGCTCAACTGCAACAGCTCATCCAAATGCTGGCCATGGAGATCCAACAGCTCCAGCAGCAACTGCAGGGCGGCCAGGGCGGCGCCGGCGGCGGCGGTGGTGACAATAGTGACGGATCCAACCCCATCTCAGGCGTGCCCAGCCTGGGCAGCGGCGGCGGGGGCGGCATGCCTTCGAGCGGCGGCGGGGGCGGCTCAGCGCCCGTTGGCGGGGGCGGCGGTGAGGGTGAGGATGGCGGCGGTGGAGGGGCTTCCTCGACCGGCGGAGCGTCCAGCACGGGAGGAGCGAGCAGCACCTCCGATAGCGGTCCGGCCCCATCCGGCCAGGTGGGCCAGTGGATCAATCAGGCCATGCAGGAGATGAAGCAGGCTGGTGTCGATACCAGCAAGATGAACCCGTCCGACCTGGCGACGATCATCCAGCATGAGTCGGGAGGCGATCCGAATGCCATCAACAAGACCGATTCAAACGCTGCCGCCGGCCATCCGTCCCAGGGGCTGATGCAGACGATTCCATCGACCTTCCAGCAATATGCCCTGCCCGGTCATGGCAACATCACCAACCCGGTCGACAACATCATCGCGGGGGCTCGCTATGCGGTCAGCCGATACGGTTCGACCAGCAACGTGCCAGGGGTCAAGGCGGTCAATTCGGGTGGCTCCTACGTGGGCTATTAGTTAGACAAGGATGGAGCCGCCCCCGAAGCTGGGGGCGGCTTCGCCGCGTCAGGCTACCTTCGGGGTAAGCTGCAGCTTGGACCTCGGGATCGAAAAGCCCAGTTGCTTTTCGAACTGGCGGAATCGTTCGATGTCCGATTCAGTCAGGACGGTAACCGCCCGTCCCTCCCGTCCCATCCGACCCGTTCGTCCGATGCGGTGGGTCAGCAACTCGGCAGACTCGGGCAGCTCGTAGTTGACGACCAGGGCCACGCTGTCGACGTCCAGTCCTCGGGCGGCCACGTTGGTGGCCAGCATGATCTGGGTCTTGCCGGTGCGAAAGTCGGCCATGACCCGATCACGGGCGTTCTGACTGAGATTGCCTTGCAGGGCAGCCACCGGATAGCCGAGGTCGGCCAGGCGCCGCCCCAGCTTCTTGACACCGTGCTTGGTGCGACCGAACACCAGCGCCGATCCGCCGGGGCGGGTATCGAGCAAGTGCCGGAGGGCGTCGAAGCGCTGGCTCTCGGGAACGGTGAGGGCCACGTGTTCGATCGCCGGTCGATCGATCGGTCGGGTGTCGACCTGCACTTGCACTGGATCGATCAGATGCCGGCGGGCCATCTGCGGTACCCAGGCGGGCACCGTCGCGGAAAAGAGCGCGGTCTGACGCTTCTTGGGCAAGCGGGTCAAGATGCGTTCCACGTCGGGAGCGAACCCCCGATCCAGCATCTCGTCGGCTTCATCAAGCACGAGAAAGCGGATAGCGTCAGTCTTGAGGACGCCACGGTTGATGAGATCCAGCACTCTACCTGGAGCGCCGACCACGATGTCGACCCCGGCTTTCAGCAGCTTCTCTTGGGATGCCACCGAGCGGCCGCCGAAGACCAGCCCGGTTTCGATACGAGCGGTCTGTCCCAGTCGGGTGAGCACCTCGCCGATCTGGGTGGCCAGCTCCCGAGTCGGGGTCAAGACGAGCGCCTGGACCCCGGTGCAGTTGAAGTCGATGGCCTCGACGAGGGGAATGCCGAAGGCCAGGGTCTTGCCGGATCCGGTGCGGGCCTGGGCGATGACGTCCCGTCCCTGCAGCAGCGGTGGAATGGCCTGGACTTGAATAGGGGTCGGGATGGCAATACCCATCCCATCCAACGCCCGCAGGGTGTTGGAGTAGAGGTTGAAAGACTTGAAGGAGTTCAAAAATACGTTCCTATAGGGGGTGTGAGCCTCACACTGGCTCCGCCCCCACAGTACCACAGCGTGTCAACCCGGGGACCGGGTGGGGGTCGGACCAGCAGACCCAGCCCCTACAGCTCCGCCACCAGAGTCCGGAGCCTGGCCTCGGACCCGCATGCGCCCCCGCGGATGCCCTGCAGGGGGTGGCAGGCGCAGACCGCGCTCTGGTTGCCGGGTTCGTCCAACATCGAATTTTCACGGGCGGCCTTGCCGGCCAGGCGGGCCCAGGGGAGCTTCAAAAGGGCTGCCCGTCGTTGGCGGCTCTCCCTCCCTCTATTCGATATATGGGAAAGCTTCCCCCTGGCGGAAGATATGTCTTCACAATTCTGGTGCTATTTCCCAGCTATAGAACGGGCGAGATCCCAGTTACCTCATCCACCGTACCGACTAGGCCTCCAGCGCATCGACCACCGCCTGCAGGTCAGGGTAGCGCTCAGTCGGGGTCTTGGCCAGCATGCGGAGCACCATCATGTCCAGGTGCGGTGGCACCGCCGGGTTGAAGGCGCTGGGGGGGATGGGCGCGTCGTACATGGCCCGCTGCAAGATGTCCATGATATCGCCGTCAAAAGGGAGCTGGCCCGTCAGCATTTCGAACAGGACGCAGCCGAGCGCATACTGATCGACCGCGGCCGTCAACGGTTCGGCCCGAATCTGCTCCGGGGCCATGTACGGCGGGGTGCCCAGGATGGTGCCGGTACGCGTCACCTTGGTGGACACGTGTTGCTTGCGAGCCAACCCGAAGTCCATCACCTTCACCTGGTCGGCGTTCGTGAACATGACGTTGCCGGGCTTGAGGTCCCGGTGGATGAAGCCTTTCTGGTGGGCATAGTGCACGGCTGTCGCAATGTCTTGCATGGATCGGATGGCGTCGGCGATGGGGAGGCCCCCCGGTTTGATGCGGTCGCCCAACGTTCCACCGGGCACGAGCTCCATGACGATGTAGAAGAACATCGTCGTCTCCCCATGCGAGAAAAGCCGGATCAAGCCCGGATGGCTCAAGCGGGCCATCGTATCGATTTCGCGCAAGGCCCTCTTGGTATTCTCTTCTTCGTCTGACCGCAAGATGATCTTGATGGCACAGGGGGCACCCCCATCTGCAGGTTCGGCCAGGTGCACGAAGCCCATGCCCCCCTGCCCCAGCTTGCGACCGATACGAAAGCCCTCAATCTCCATGCCCTCGAAGTTCATGGCCGCCAACCGGGCGTTGTCCTCGTGCGCGGTCTGTAGTTCTTGCGACGTCATCTCCGCTCGCTGCTGCTCCAGTCGGGCTGTCCGCTCGGAACGTCGTGCTTTGGTGGCCCACACGGCGGCTGCGCCGATGCCGACCAGCAGGGCCAGGCCAGCCAGCACGCCCGGCCCTGACCGCAAGAAGTCACCCAGGGCCACCCAGTTACTGTCCGGGGCCAGCTTGAGCGGATCCGTGTCTGGCGGATAGACGTCCGTATTGCGTAGCTCGTTGGCATCGACCTTGAACGTTCCGCTGTGCCCGGGGCAGCGCAGATTGAGCGTCAGGATCGCCGAGCTGTCCGGCAGATCGACACGAAATGCCGACAGCCCGTCTGCCTGCAGCCGATAATGACCTCGCATCTCATCATAGGCCTCCGTGGCCGGCGGCACGGTGCGAAACGTGATGAGACGAGACGAAGCTCCCGCCGGCAGGGCCAGCAGGAGCATGGCGGCCAGAACGTACGCGGACGCCCTCACATCCGATTCCTGAACGCCAGGCTGCGGGTGTACCAGAACCTCTCTGGCGTCGTCTTGCCGTTGTTCGATGCCCGCTGCAGGCCCATGGTCAGGGTGACGCAGTCCGTCACGGATGGCGCCGGGCCGCCCTGTTGAAGAGAAAATGCCGTCACGCCACTGGCCAGGATTCGAGTCTCCAGCGAGGTTGCTCCTGCCAGCACGCTCATGCTGGCGTCGTCGATACGAATCGGTTTGCTCCCGTCCATGGTGACCGCCAGCGCTGGCGGTCCGGGCGAGGACCACACCCGGCGCAGCACCCGGGCGTTGGGCACGTCCCAGGTGTAGACGACAAACTCGGTGTGCCACGTCATGGTGGCGTCGTCTTGCAGGTCCTGGATGGGCATGACGGCCATGGTCTGGCCGTCGCTCTTCAGCGAGACGCCCTGCGCCACGGCGGCGTCCAGGTCCCGGAAGAGGAGGTTGGAGACCAGCACGGCCTGGTTCTCCATCTCCGACTGCGCCGAACCCCGTGCCGAGGCCCGCAGGCTGGGAACCAGGAGCACCGATCCAACCCCCAGCACGATCAAGGCCAGCGCACTGGCGATGATGACCTCCAGCAGACTGTAGCCGTTAATTCGGAGGCACATTGCAGATCCACAGCTCCTGGTAGACTGACTGCGTCGACCCATGCTCATCCCACAGCACGGTCACCCGGATGCCCTTCACTCGGGTCGGATCGGCCTGGGCGCTCACGTCCAGGGTTTGCAGCAGTGGATGGAAGGTCGTCCCGTCGTCCGTCAGATCGGTCAGGGGCGTCTGGGGCGGCTGATCGAACTGGCTGAAGCCCGCCGCCCGCTGATTTTCCACGACGGATCGCGCCAGGGACGTAGCGGTCAGGACCCGGCGGGCGTGACCTATGGCCAGCAACGACGACGGCAGAAAGTTCAATACGGCGACCAGGATGATGGTGAGCACGAAGCCAGAGACCAGCACCTCGGCCAAGGTGAACCCCTTACCAGACACGGCTGTACAGGACCCGCATGGTCTGCTCCGGACTGAGGAAGGTATTGAGATCGAGCTGCCAGCTCTGGTAACCACAACAACTGGGCGGCGGCTTGAAGCACAAGGAGAGGGCCACGTCTGTCGCCAGATTCTGGGCCATGGTCGTTTTCCCGCAGTTGCTGACAATGCAGAGAGGGTTCGGATTCTGCTGTTTCGACCAGACCAGAAACGCCTGTCCCCCCCCGCAGAACCTCGGCGAACCCCCCGCCGGATAATTGCAAGCGCTGAACCGGATGCAAGGCAGCAGAGCCATCCATTGTGGCAGAGTGAGGGGAGGGCAGTGACTTTTGTAGCTTTGAATGGTCTTGATATCGGCGGGCGTCAGGTTCAGGAATACGTTGAAGTAGCTCAAGGAATGCCCGTAGTTGCCCCCCGGCAGCAGAACCCCCACCTGCCACCCGAACTGGATGTGTCCCATGCACGGATTGTTGACCGCCGTGACATTGCACACGTGCAGGTTTCCCCCCACCGCCCCGCCATTCGCTACGAAGACGCCCACCAGCGTCATGTCGTGCGCGTGCAACGTGCCTTGCGTGTACACCAGGCCTTGAATGGCCGACCCGGACTGGCCTCCGGCCCCCGTCAGCGTGACGCACCCCTTGGCCACCAGCGCGACGTGGTTGGACGAAGACAGGCCGGTGGCGCCGTCGATCCGCAACGCCCCACAGGTGATGATGGCCC
>DASYBA010000795.1:0-6705 GCA_036501005.1 Candidatus Xenobia bacterium
CGGCCTGCGGCCGGATCGAACTGTACCTAGTCTGGACGACGACGAGAAGCGGGATCTGTACTTCGCCATCTTCCAGGTGTTGCACAAGGCGGTTCGGTTTGGTGGGCTGTCCGGGAACGGCTGGACCCTGACGGGAAAGGCCGGAGGCTTCGAGCGGTTCGCTGCCGTGCTGGGGTGCGACGGACTTTCCTGTCCAGCGTGTCACAGCCGGGTCCGGCAGGTAGTGCTGGGTCGACGATCCAGTTTCTACTGCCCGCGGTGTCAGCGCTGAGGGAACCCGAACCGTTTCGAGACACATTGATCGAGGTGCCTGGCACCTGCCCGGCACGAAGGAGCGACTGCACTATGGACAACTTGGAGACCCCACGGGAAGCGACCGCAACCCACGAGCCTACTGCCACCCCGCCAACCGAGAAGACCGGCACGGAAGAGAATCACGATCTCTCCATGGCCGACGCCTTTGCACAGTCCCTGGTCAGCTTTCAGCCTGGCCAGTTTCTGCAGGGACGGGTGGTGAAGGTCGATCGAGAAGGCGTGATGGTCGACGTCGGCTACAAGTCGGAGGGTTTCATCCGACCGGGCGATCTGTCGCACCGACCCTACACCGACCCGCTGGAAGTCGTCAAACCGGGCGACGAAATCGACGTCGTGGTCGTGCGGGTATCGGAGCCCGAGGGCGAGTTGTTCCTGTCGAAGAAACGGGCCGACACCGAGGCGTCGTGGAAGAAGGTCATCACGGCCCACGAACAGGGCACCACGCTCATGGGCACGGCCATCGAGCAGGTCAAAGGCGGGCTCATCGTCGACCTGGGGCTCCGTGGCTTCCTGCCCGCCTCGCAGGTCGACCTGCGCCCCGTCAAGGATCTGGGCGACTACGTGGGCGAGGCTCTCAGCTTGAAAGTCATCGAGATCGACCGCGGTCGCCGCAAGGTGGTCCTGTCTCGCAAGAAAGCCTTGGAAGAGGAGCGCAGCAACCTCAAGACCTCGACCATGCTGGAGTTGATCGAGGGCCAGATCGTGACGGGCACAGTAGCCCGACTGACCAACTTCGGCGCCTTCGTCAACCTGGGCGGAGTGGACGGCCTGGTGCATCTCTCGGAGCTCTCTTGGAAGCGCATCAAGCATCCCAGCGAGGTGGTGCGGATCGGGGAGCGGGTCGACGTCCTGGTGCTCAAGGTCGATCGCAAGCGGGATCGGATTTCACTCTCCTTGCGGCAGGCCCGCCCGGATCCGTGGCTCGCCATCACCGATTCGTTCAAGGAAGGCCAACTGGTCAAGGGCAAGGTCAGCAAGCTGGCCAAGAACTACGTGTTCGTCGAGCTGATGGACGGCGTGGAGGGCCTTATTCCACTGGCCGAGCTGTCCGAGCAGCGCAACGTCAAGCCGGAGGACGTCCTCAAGGTCGACGAGGAAATCGAGGTCAAGATCCTGGAGATCCGTTCGCAGGAGCGGCGCATTCTGCTGTCCTTGCGGCAGGCCCGGGCCGACGCCGATGCGTCGGAGTATCGGAAGTTCATCTCGCCGTCCGGCGGCACGTTCACGGTGGGGGCCCTGCTCCGCAGCAAGATGCAGGAGCAGGGGCTGACCGGTTCGCCGGCGGCTGCCATCCACGCCGCCACGTCGGCGGCCGCTCAGCCGCCACCGCCTGCACCGGCCGCCCAGACCCCACCGACAGCTCCACCTCCAGCGCCCGCACCGGCTCCCGCTCCAGCTCCCACCCCCGCTGAGGGTGCCGAGGGGGCCACCCAGGAAATGCATAGCTAGACGCCTGATCGGGTTGACGGGCGGCATTGCCTCAGGCAAGTCGCACGTCGCCGATCTGTTGAGGCAGTTGGGGGCGTCGGTGGTCGACACTGACGTCATCAGCCGCCAAATCATGATGGCGGGCAGTCCGGTGCTGGCCCGGGTCGTGGAGCGATGGGGGGGCGATCTGTTGC
Organism: Candidatus Xenobia bacterium; assembly: GCA_036501005.1. Lineage (GTDB taxonomy): Bacteria > Vulcanimicrobiota > Xenobia > RGZZ01 > DASYBA01 > DASYBA01. Next base: position 1,938 of record DASYBA010000795.1, read on the forward strand.
TGGCCGACGGATCGTTGAACCGGAAGCTCCTGGGGCAACGCGTCTTCGGGGATGAGGGCGCCACCCGCGAGCTCAACAGCCTCACGCACGGGGCGATCCTTGCCGAGATGGACCGTCAGGTGGCGGCCGTGCCGTCGCCAGTGGTGGTGGCCGTCATTCCGCTCCTGTTCGAGGTGGGGGCGGAGAAGCGGGTGGACGAGGTGTGGCTGGTCGCCGCACCGGTGGAGGTCCAGGTGCGGCGGACCGTGGCCAGGGATGGCCTGTCGGAGACCGAGGCCAGGAACCGCATCGAGCGTCAGTGGCCAGTGGAGCACAAGCGGGCGGGAGCCCAGGTCGTGCTGGAGAACACGGGGACGACCCACGATCTGGACGTGGCAACGACCCGGGCGTGGACAGAGGGGTTGAAACGATGGCTGGGAAGACGAGCGAAGAACGGATAGCGACGGGCGAGAAGGCCATCACCGAGAACCGCCGTGCTCGCCACGATTACCACGTGGAAGAGACGTTCGAGGCTGGCATGGCGCTGGTGGGCACCGAAGTGAAGTCGTTGCGGGAAGGGCTGGCCAACCTGCAGGACTCGTGGGTGAAGATTGAAGGCGAAGAAGCGCTCCTGGTCAGCGCGCACATCAGCCCGTTCGAAAAGGGCAACCGCTTCAACCACGATCCGGTGAGGGTGCGCAAGCTGCTGCTGCACAAGCAAGAGATTCGATACTTGTACGGCAAGGTCAAGCAGAAGGGGCTGACGCTCATACCGCTCAAGATGTACTTCAAGAAGGGGCGTGCCAAGCTGCTCCTGGCGCTGGCCAAGGGCAAGCGGGAGCACGACAAGCGGGACGCCATCGCGGACCGCGAGGCCCAACGGGAAATCCAGCGGGTCCAGGGCGCCCGCTTCAAGGGGCGCTAGGCGTCAACGCCCGTTCGGCGAACTGTATGGTCATGACGGTCCAGGAGCGAACCCCCCGGCGATTCACGAGCGATGAGTACCTCACCCTGGAGCGAAGCGCGGAGTCCAAGAGCGAATGGATTGATGGCGAGATCTTCGCGATGGGCGGGGGGACGCCCGACCACAGTACCATCAAGACCAACATCGCGGGCGAGCTTCACCGTCAGTTGAAAGGCACAGGTTGTCGCGTGTATGACTCGGATATGAAGGTCCGAGTCGTGTCGCGACGGGCGGCGATGCGCGGTCTTTTCACCTACCCCGATGTGACCGTGGTGTGCGGCGAACCGCAGTTCCACGACACCTACGGAGACATTCTCGTCAATCCTAAAGTGCTGTTTGAAGTGCTCTCGCCCTCGACAAATGACTACGATCGAGGCCAGAAGCGTCTCCGTTACCAGGCTATCCCTTCCCTATCGGACTATTGTATCGTGGCACAGTCGGGGCCGCGCGTGGAACATTGGCTCCGCAGCCCAGACGGTACCTGGGCGGTTACCCCCGTGAGTGGGCTCGGGGGTTCCCTTGTTTTGGCGTCTATCGACTGCGGGCTACCGTTGTCAGACATCTACGACCGAATCCAGTGGTGAGACCCAGCCGGTGGGGATGACGCTGGGTTACGGCGAGCTGGCGCTGGCCCTGCTGGAGCGGCGGTCCCATACCTTCAGCGGGTTGGATGGCTGGGCTGGACGAGCTGAGAGGCACCATGATTCACGTGGAGTGACGGTTCCATATCGGGGAAGAAGCGCGAAAACGAACAACGCATATCGGCCGGAACTGGCAAATCTTCTTATATATCGCTGCCGGCCTGGGTCGTCAGTCGGGCAGGGAGAACCCTGATCTGGGTATATTGAACGGGTCTCCTGACTCGGCTGAGGCTTTCCGCAAACGGGTCTCCGACGCGGATTGCAGCGCTTCCCAGGGCCGCGCTCGGTAGTAGCTGTCGCGTTCGAGGAGCCTCATCTCATGCCGCGCACGCCATTCGATTCTGGCCCTGGCGTGCTTCAGGTACATCAAGCGGAACTGCTCGTCTGTCTGGCGGTCAGACGCGGCCGACTTTTGCGCCCGTATCGCCGGGAGGTCCGCCTCGTAGCGGCGCATCTCCGCGAGCATTCGGTTCGTTTCCTCCGTGCGCAGTTGAAGGCGTTGAAGTTCTTCCTCAGTCATGAAAGCCTCCGTTGGTCTACCCTGCTTCTTCCAACCTCTGGATGCGGACTTCGTGGTCTGTTTGCGCGGTCTCCGCCTCGTCCAGGCGCCTGGCTTGCTTCCGCTGTCGCTTGCGGTGCCGTCGAAACTGCTCATTGAGCAAGTGCTCTTCCTGCTGCTGGCGTTCCTCCCGCTTGTAGAGTTGGTCGATGTGACTGGTGATGTGGTCTTTGGTCTCCGCGAGTTTCTCCTCGAGCATCTGCGGAAAGGTCATCTGCACGTCTATCAACCGTCGTGTCAGCTCAGCAATCGGCTCGACGGCCTTGGAGAGGTGGTTGATGCTGGCTCGGAACTCATCTCGGAACTCTGTGACGTCTCTCCGTAGCTCTGTGACGTCTCCCCGTAGCTCTGTGACGTCTCCCCGCAGGTCTGTGAGCTCTCCTCGCAGGCCGTGAATGTCCTTCCGCAGCGGCTGTACCGCGGCTTCCACCGCGGGCGGTACTGCAGCCTGTACCGCGGTCTCCACCGCTGTCTGGATGATCTGCACCAGTTCTTCTCGGCTCATGCTGTCCATCATGGTCCTCCCCAAAGCGTTCTCTAGACGGCCTCATGATAACCGGGCAGAGTCGGCCTGGCCACGTTTCCGGGCGAAACTTCGTGTAACTATTTGTCGCTCCCCTGAGCCCTGCCAACAGGATTCGTCGGCGGCGGCCGGAGAACCCATGAGGACGGGGCTGAGGGCCTGTTTTGGGCCTCGCTCCAGAAGCAGAAAGGGAGTCACCAACGGGATGGACACATTGGGCGGCGGGGCGGCTGTCGAGGATCTTGACCGACAACTAAATCTGGAGGACCTGCTCTTCCTGATGGTAGAGCGAGGCGCCTCCGACCTCCACATCAAGACAGGTAGCCCGCCGATGATCCGAGTGGACGGCGAGTTGACCCCGGCCACCTACGACATCATGACGCCAGAGTCGTGCCGGCGGGTCATTGAAAGCGTGCTCACCGACGAGCAGCGAGCCCGCTTCATCGCCGAGCGTGAACTCGACCTGGCCTATAGCGTCCCCGGCCTCTCCCGATTCCGTATCAACGTCTACCTGCAGCGAGGGTCGTGGGGCACCGCCATCCGAGTCATCCCGTCCCGACCTCTGTCTCTGGACGAGCTCAAGATGCCGGCCATCCTCAAAGAGCTGGCCATGAAGCCTCGAGGCATGATCCTGGTGACCGGTCCGACGGGCTCAGGCAAATCCACCACCCTGGCAGCCATGATCAACCACATCAACGAGAACCGCCGCTGCCATATCGTCACGGTCGAGGACCCTATCGAATTCCTGCACAAGGACAAGAACAGTGTCATCTGCCAGCGCGAAGTCGGAGCCGACACGCATTCCTTCGAGAAGGCTCTCAAGCACGTGCTGCGACAAGACCCAGACGTCATCCTCATCGGCGAAATGCGAGACCTCGAAACCACGTCCATCGCCATCTCCGCCGCTGAAACGGGCCACCTTGTGCTGGCCACTCTACACACCAACTCGGCGGCCAGTACCGTAGACCGCGTGGTCGACATCTTCCCGCCCCACCAGCAGCAGCAGATTCGAATGCAGTTGTCGGTGACTCTGGAAGGGGTGCTCTGTCAGACCCTCGTGCCCAAGGCAAAAGGCGGCGGCCGCGTCATGGCCATGGAGATCATGCCGGTCAATCCTGCCGTCCGGAACATCATTCGTGAAGGCAAGACGCACCAGATTCCGTCCATCATCCAGACGGGTCAGAGCTTCGGCATGCAGTCCCTCGACATGGCACTCAGGAACCTTTACCAGCAGGGCCTCATCACCTACGAAGAGGCCATCGCCAAGGCGGCCAACATCGAAGAGTTCAACCGCCTGGTCGGCAAGTAGCCGAAACTTTTCGCCATCGCCCTCAGCCGTCAGTCGTAGGGCTGACGGCTGTTTTACTCTAGAGGAGACAAATCGATATGTTTGATGCGAGATTGTTGCGTAGTCAGCCGGATGCGGTCAAAGCAGCCCTGGGTCGTCGAGGCGTGTCCGGAGAGGTCATCGACAAGTTCCTGGCGCTAGACGAGAAGCGCCGTGAACTGATCAAGGCCGGCGACGAGTTGAAGCACGAGCGCAACGTGGCGTCCGAACAGATCGCCAAGGTCAAGAAGGCGGGAGGCGACATCGCTGCCGAGCAGGCCCGCATGCGGGAGGTCGGCGATCGCATCAAAGCTATCGAGAAAGACTTCGAACAGATCGATATCGATACCAAAGCCATTCTCGAGACGATGCCCAACATGCCGCACGAGTCGGTGCCCGATGGGGCCAGCGCCGACGACAACCTTGAAGTGCGCCACTGGGGCCAGCCCCGCACCTACAGTTTCAAGCCCAAGCCCCACTGGGAGGTCGCCGAGGGTCTCGGCATTATCGATTTCGAACGTGCTTCCAAGCTCTCCGGGTCGCGCTTCATCCTGAGCCGTGGTCTCGGTGCGACCCTCGAGCGGGCCCTGATCAACTTCATGATCGACCTGCACGTGACGCAGCACGGCTACGAAGAGACGCTGCCGCCATACCTGGTCAATCGGGACACCATGTATGGAACTGGACAACTGCCCAAGTTCGAGGAAGACCTCTTCAAGACGTCGGGCGCCACCCCGTTCTATCTGATTCCCACGGCCGAAGTGCCGCTCACCAA
>DASYBA010000796.1:0-4488 GCA_036501005.1 Candidatus Xenobia bacterium
CTCGCCGACGTCTGCATCGCGCACGTCGACCCCGGCCTCGACCTTGACCCGAACCGTGTCTCCGGCGCCGGTCATGACGAGCTCGCCGATGTCCCGGTCGAGGAAGTACACCGTGCAGGCCTCCGCGTCGAGCACCTCCCGAGCGTGTCGACTGGTCTCTTGCAACACGTCGTCCACCGCCTGGGTCGCGCAGAGCGCGAGCGAGACCTGGTTGAGGGCCATCACCTCCCGCAGGCGCTGCTCCAGGAGCAGGTTCGTGGCCCGAATCTCGTGGGTGGCTTCCTTCACCCGTTGTTCAAGCTGGCCCGTGAAGGCGGCCAGCTTCTGGTTGAGCTGGCGGGCCCGCAAGTGGACGGAGAGGCGGGCCAGCAACTCCTCCTTGGTAAACGGCTTGTGCAGATAGTCGGTGGCCCCGGCGGCGAAGATCTCGATGACCTCGTGCTGCTCGGCGGCGGAGGTCAGGAAGATGACGGGCACGTCTTTCCATCCAAACTGTTTGCGCACATGGCGACACAGCTCGTCGCCCCCCATGCGAGGCATGTGCCGGTCGGTGAGCACCATGTCGATATCAGCCATTTTCGACAGGGTCTCCAGCGCGACGTCGCCATCCTCGGCCTCGAATACCGTGACGCCCTGCTCTCGCAAGGGAGCGGTGGCCAGGTTGCGGGCGACCACGCTGTCGTCGACCACCATGGCGACCAGCCCCTCCATCAAGCGGTTCGGCTTGAGCATCCGATCAACCGTGGCCAGCAACTCTCCCGCCTTGAAGTCCTTCTTGTGGAAGAAGTCGTTGGCTCCTAGATCGAAGCCGCGCTGGCGGTCCTCCAGCGATTCTCGGGACGTGATGAAGAGGATGCGCACGTCCTGGCGAGGCCCCTGTCGAATGTGGGCACACGTGTCGAATCCATCCATCTCGGGCATGTCGACATCCAGGGTGACCAGGTCGAAGGCCTCTCTCTCGAGCGCCTGCAGGGCCTCCTGACCGTGGCCCGCCACCGCGACGTCATAGCCGCCCAGGGTCAGCTCGTTTTGCAGGGCCCGACGAAACACCCGGCTGTCGTCCACCACCAGGACACGCATTACTGGACGTCGGTGTCGGTCTTGATGGACGGGCTTCCTGTGGGGCTGGGGCTACCCGTGGCCATGGCGGCGGCCTCGTCCTGTTTCAAAGCCTTGAAGAAGTCGTCGATGCGTTTCGACATGCCGCCCGTCTTGAAGGTGGTAATGACCTGCAGGCCGCTGGCCCGGGTGGAGGCGTCCTTGAGCTTCCCGGCCTTGGTGAGCTCGGCCACCTTCTTGGCCAGCAGATCGTGCATGGCGGCCACGTCGTCCGGATCGGAGGCCACGAACACCGTATTGAAGGTGATGGTGTCGGCATCCATGAAGTCGAGGCTGTAGGCCAGGTGCGCCGATTTGCTCACCAGGAGGTCGATTTCATCTTCGGAGAGCGGGAAGAAGCTGTCCTTGCCTTGTATCGACTCGAGCGTCTCTCGCATGGTGCGCTGGTGGCTGTCCACGCCGACCACCGGACGTTTGCTGTCCACCTCATCATAGAGGGGTTTGATGTCGTCCGGACCGCCATACGCCCCGCTCGGCCCCAGCAGCCGGTCGACGCTCTCCTTGGCCAGCGCCAGAGACGACGCCTTGATGACGTTGCCGCCGTCGACGACATAGTACGAAGTGACCGTCTGGCCTTTGTCGGTGGTGTTTTCAAACGAGTCGATACTGAGATTTCGATAGGTCTGGATGACGTGGCTGGGCGGCGCTTCGTGTCGAGCCAGCTCGAGCAGCATGGGGGGCCAGTGAAAGAGGGGCAGGCTGACGAAGGTGACTTCGTCGTGACCCTGGCTGGAGTCGCCGGGGCGTTTCTTGACGGCCATCTCCAGGCGAGGCAGCAGCGCCGCGATGCCCCGTTCCTGGTCGATCTCGGCTGCATTGGGAGAGCCGGAGCCGGAGGGACGGGGTGGCGCGCCCGGCTGGGCGTAGCGAAATTCTTCCCAGATATGCGATATGACCGCGGCCACGCCCGGGTCTTGCGAATCGAAGTGCGCCACCATGAAGTCCCGATCGTCGGGCCCAATCATGCAGGCGGCGGGGGTCACGCTGTGCTGGGCCATGAACCACCGCATGAGGAACAATAAGCCGAAGAATATCAACGCCAGCAGGCCGGCGCAGCCCAGGCTGCACCCGGTGCACCCCCGTGCCAGGCAACCGGAGCGGCGCCGCGGCGGGGGAAACAGGTTGGACTGTGGCTGCATCGGGTCCATGGTTCAATGCTCTTTCGGACGAACTACGGGCTCCCCTTTTTTCGTCACAGCCTGGGCCGCCAGGGCGCACAACGCCGTCTCGGCCGGCACGGCGAAGCGCGGCTCGACGTGAATGGGGGCATAGCAAAGCGTGAAGATGAGCGGCACCACGGCCCACTGCCGAGGCCCGCGCCAGAGTCCAAACAAGGCCAGGAGCAGCAGGGCCCGCTGGCACCACGGCAGCACCGTGGCCAGGGCCACCAGGCGTGACATGGGCACGTCTGGCGCGTAGTCGGCCACCCCATCGTCGGCCGCCCACCACAAGCGGATCGCCTGCCGTACCACATGCACGCCCCAGGCGCCCGGATGACGACGCATGGCAGCCAGGGCGATGGCTTTCAAGCGGTCGTCCAAAGCCACCGCCATGGCCGCCGGCATATTGGACCGTCGGTTCCACTGTTGCCCATCCATGGCCATTTCGGCCTGGCCTTCGTCGGTGAGATGCACATTGTCGTCCATCACCGCCCCCAGATAGAGCGACACGCCCAGAGAGGCCGGAGAGCCAAAGGTAGGGCGGCCGAAACTAAGCTCGTTGCGCACCATCCAGGGCGAGATGACCGCCAGCGGCACCAGCACGTAGATCGCCAGCCGTGCAGGCCAGGGCCGGCGGCTGCGAGCCAGGCACGGTGCCAGCACGGCCAAGGGCCCCAGGACCGGACGGCATAGAATCAGGAGACCGCCCAGGAACGCCGCCCCGTAGTCGTTCCGGCGCAAGGCCCACCACCACCAGGCGATGAGGAATGTCGTCAGCGTCTCAGTCAATTCGAGGGTGCTGAAGATGGCCTCGTAAGGGGCCAGAAAAAACAGGCCGGTGGCCCACAACGCCGCGCGTTCTCCGCGGTCTTCCGCCACCATCCGATAGAGGAGCCAGCCGGTGGCCACGTCGAGGGCCATCTGGGCAAACGGGACCAGCCCTGCACCGTAAAACAGATAACATGGTAGAAGCATGAGGAAATTGTAGGCCGGGCTGCGCAGTGCATCGGGATACCAGGGGGCCATGGTACTGTGGCTGAAGCCGTGTCCGGCTATCAGGTTGAGGGTGATCTGATCGTTATGCCAGGCATCACCGGCCAGCATGTGCGGCACTGCCCACCACAAGGCGACCCGCAGGGCCACACCCAGCATGGCGAGGACGGAGAATTTCACAGATGGCTTAAGCGTTCGATGCCTCGCCAGAAGAAGTACATGATGCCGTGGGATTGAACGGCCGCGGGTGAGGGGGAGGCCTCGGCCACCGCCGTCTGGCCGTTCATGATGTCGGTGTACATCCCCTCCATCTCCTCCTGCGGCAGCGATCCGACCAGCGTGAAGAAGATGTTGTGATCCCGCCACTGCAACAGGTTGCCCTCGAGCAGGGCCTCAAACTGCAAGGTCCGCCCCAACCGTACCAGATTGCTCGTGCTGTTGCCTTTCTTTTCATGCACCGTGGCCGGCATTTCGACCAGCGACACGACGTCCAGGCCGTCGGAGTAGGTCATGCGGGCGGCCTGGTGGCCGTTCAACACTTCCCGCCGAGTCGTCAGCAACTGGTAGCCCGAGCTCAGCGTGTCTCGAATGACCGGCTTGAACCCCAGTTGCAGTTGCAGCGCCGCCAGTTGGTCGTCGTTGGTGATGCGCAGGGGAATGGCCCGGATGACCTCCTTCGCATCGGACGGCATGTTGAGGGTGAAGAGGGCAGGGTCCAGGCTCTGGAGATAGTCAATGTCGGTGAAGTACGAGGCGAAATAGATCTCGCCTCGCTGGTTGTAACTCTCCTTGCGCAGGATGACGTTGTGGCGAGAATCGATCCAGAGCCGTTCGGCGGCCGTCCCCGTGGTCTTGTTGACGGCTTTGAGAATCTTGGTGTGATGCCCCGACACGATGGCGTCGCCTTCGACATCCCAGTCGTAATTCTTGAAGGAGATCTCCAGCAGGTTGAGATCTTCCGACGGCGGAAGCGCTTCGGTGATGAGCATCTTCTTGCTGGGCTCGTAGTATCGAATGGAGTCCGCGTTCTCCAGCACGATGCGGCCCGTGTGGCGGGGCGAGGCGGGATAGTCGTAGCGGCTCTTGTCGCCGTCACGATAGGTGTGGCAAAGAATGGCCTCCGAGCCCCGCTTGGACCAGAAGATGACCGTCTTCTGCCCTTTATAGCACGGGTGCGCGTGGGCCACCGCCCGCATCATCTCGGGCACCGTGACCT
>DASYBA010000797.1:0-17514 GCA_036501005.1 Candidatus Xenobia bacterium
ATCCGATAGACGATCCAGCAACCGACCAGGGGGACGGCCGAAATCGCTACGTCCAGGAGGGTGGTCAAGACGACGGCCAGCGGCATCACCAGGCGGGGAAAGTAGACCTTGGACACCAACTGGGCGTTGGCGACGACGCTGCCACTGCTGCGGGTCAGGGCATTGCTGAAGAGGTTCCAGCCCATCATGCCGGTGTACGTCAGCACGAAGTAGGGCACCAGGCCGCTGGACAGGCCCGCGACCCGGCCAAAGACGAAGCTGAAGACGCCGGCCGACAGCAAGGGTTGGAACAGGACCCACCACGGTCCGAGGGCGGTCTGCTTGTAGCGCAGCTTGATGTCGCGTTCGGCGAGGGTGAGGATGAGTTCGCGAAACTGCCAGAGCTCAGCCAGATTCAGCCCAACCGAGGGGGAGGCGGCCGAGACCTCGACCAGGGGCATGGGGTCTTCCATAGGGTTGGGAGCACGTTCGGGCTGGCGTGGCAGCCCCTCCTCCCCAGACCCTATGAGCACGGGATTTCGTAGAGAACGACCGCGTGGGGTTGCAGCCGGGTTGACCAGGCAAGAGCGCCATCCGCGGTGGGACGGGCACGCTGCTGGACGCTCTTCAACTGGCCCACCCTGCGGTAGTGGTCCAGTCGGCCTTGCCAGAACAGGGCATCTTGTCTACGCACCAGCTCATGTGGCAGTCCCGGTGTCCACACGCTGTCCCGGAAGGCGTCGGCCCCCAGCCGACGTGCGGCGGCGTCGGCCTGCCAGGCCTTCCACCAGTTGCCGTGGTCCCGATCCAGGGTCCAGACCCGCATGGCCCGGCTGGCGGTGTGAACCTGGCCGACGACGCGGACCGAGACGTCGACGCATGCGGCCGCATCGGGGTCGGGGCAGAAGTGGTAGACCATGACCCGCAGCGTTTGGCTCGATGCGTCCCACGCCGCCAACCCGTCGACGCCGTCGCCCGACCCAGGGGCGCGTTGGCAAGCCAGCGACACACCGCCAGACATGCGCCAGGCCAGGTTGCGAAAGTGACTGCTGACCAGGGGAACGCCCCCCGCCAGCCCGCCGGTAGTGAGACACCAGGTGGAGCAGTAGTCGACCCCCCCGGCCACCATCAGATGAAAGAGCCTGGCGTCGCTGGCGGCCTGGATGGGATGCTGGACCTCGCGGGGGTAGAGGACCCGATAGTCCCACCCGGCCAAGACCCGTCCTTCGTCGATACCGAATCGCAGGTCTTGCAGGCCTAGTTGTCGGGCGCCGCGGACGACACCCTGGAGAAGCCCGTTGAACAGGCCTGGATCGAACCCCGGCACCGGCGTGTAATAGGACATCCCGAGGAAGTCCAGGTGCTTGCGACCTCGCGCACAGTACTGCAGAAACTCCAGGGGATTCCAGGCGCCGGGGGTGATGGCCATGGCGTGCGCCCCGACCGTGACGTGGTCCGCGCCCAGGGCGCCTTCCAGAGCGGCCACCGTGGCGTCATACAGTCGAATGTACGCCTGCTGCGTCGAGTCCGCCCGACCATCCTCCGCCTCGAACCATCCGCTGTTCTCGAACTCGACTCCCACGCCCCACGACCAGGTTCGCAGTTCCTCCAGGCCAAAGTGTCGCCGCAGCGCCGTGGCGAGATCGAGAATATATCGACCGTAGGCCTGATAGTCATCCGGCGGTCGAACGTTGGTCCCGAAGGTGCCAAACCGAGGGCGGCGGCTGAGCTTCAGCGGCACCTGGCCGGTCTTGATCATGGGTTTCAGCCCGTGCGCCACGATATTCCGACAGGCGGCGATGAGCCGATCGAACTGGTAGTCGTCCAGGGTCTCGCGATCGTGCGTGCGGAGGAACAGATCGCGCGACTCGTTCCCGCCGGTGGCCGCCATCAGTTGCACCCGCCGCACAAACGGGAAGTGGGTCTGGAAGTGATCCTGGGGCCACGCCGCGGCCTGGCGCGCCCAGGGCTCGTCCAAGCTCCACACGTTGAGGTCGGTGAACTTGTTCGTCACCACCGGGCCCAACGCCGCCCGGTCGAACGTCAGCAGGGTCTTACTCAAAACGCAGTCTGGAGGGCGGTCCGCACTTCCGGACGGTCCGTTCGATAGAGCAGGATGGAGGTACCGGCCGTGGCGTCGGCTTGCATCGACAAGAACGCGTGCAGCTTGCGGTCTTCCTCCAAGGGGGTCGCGGAGATGGCAAGCCAGTCACACGCCGACGACGGGGGCTCGGTATGGATGCCGTACGCGGCCGGCACGGCAGTGCCGAGGAAGATGAGGGCCAGATGGTGGATGTGGTGCTTCTCGACTTGCTCCTTCAGCGCCGGCAGATCCTGTCCCCAATCGAGATTCGAATCCACCAACAGACGATGGCGAACGCCGCCCGGGACGAACCCGAAGTAGGACAGGTAGTACGGCCATCCGACCAGGGCCGTGCCCACCTGCAGTGCAGCCAGGCCGCACAAGACCAGGCGTCCGTAGCGATGTCGATGGCACAAGAGACATCCCGCCAGGGCCAGCAGCGGATAGACCAGCAGGATGTAGCGGACGCCGATGTCGACGTGCAGGGCCATGGTGAGCAGAAAGTAGGAGATCGCCGCCCCCCGCAGCAGGCGAACGTCAGCGGGCTGGGCACGACAGAACGACAGCGCCAGAAGCAAGGCCAGCAGCCACTCGGCTGGGCTGCTTTTGAGCGCGAACGCGACCGGAAAGTAATCCCAGAAACCGGTGTCGCTGACCCGGCCCAGCATGAAGCTCGGGTGACCCCCATTCACGTTCACCCATTGTCCCCAGACGGTTCGCACCGGCGCCGGCACCATGACCGAATACCCCGCCACGGGTATGGCATACCAGGCCGGACCAGACAAGGCCCAGCAGATCAGAAACGCAGACCCGGCCAGCGTGCACCAGGCTCGAAGCGTCGGCCGGGGCCGCGCTGCATACACGTTCCAGATCAGCCATGGCAGCAGTAACAGACCCAACACCTTGGATGCCCACAACAGACCGGTTGAGGCGCCGGCAAGCAGTAAATGGGAGCGGCAAGGCTGCTGTCGATAGCGATGCACTGAAAAAAGCGCCAGCAGCCCCATCAAAACCATGCAGCCGTCGGTGGTCGCCAAGGGGGCATGGGCCAGCATGCAGGGCGAGCACACCACCAGGAGGGTCCCCAGCGTCGCCGACGCCAGTTCGACTCGTCGAGCCAGCCACAGGAAGACGCCCAGGATGATGGGTACGCCCACCAGCAGGGTCGCGCAGCAACGGGCGAGGGCCGTCAGCGTGACGGTTTCCGGCAGAAACAGGTCGTTTGGGGTGGCCGCCCGCGTGGCCAGGGGCACGACCAGCCGCCGCGTGCAGTGGGCTGGCAGGGCATAGCACAACCAGATGGGCAGCGGCGCCACGCCAGAGTACACCATGCCCTGGAATTCGTGCCGCCGGAAGAGGTCGATACCCAATTGCAGGTCCCAGGGTTCGTCGTTGGTTGCCGACGTGCAGAGCCGGGCTTGAGCGGTCAGCCCCACGAACAGGGCGGCCAGCCCCAAGGCCAGAAAAAACTTGAGCCAGGGCTGCCGATCTGCCACAACCACCGGAGGGGCTTCGAAGCAAAGCGGCGGGCACCTGTCGGCAGGACATGCACCGCCGGTCCGGGTAGAATGGCGGCCGTGATTGCACAGCAACCCAGCACGCTGGTCGACGTGCTGCAGGCGCACCGTTTCGAGGCCGCGGTGGCGCTCATGCAAAACGTTCTGGGGTGGGAGAAGTACGATGCGGGCGTACGGGCGTGGCAGGCCACCGGAGATCCGGCCTTGCCCTTGGAGATGATTGGCTTCGTTGATTGCCTGCGGGATTTTCTGGCCACCGGCGACCGCATGTTCCGATCGCTGTGCATCTACCAGAAACTGCGGCAAACCTATGAGCCGGATATTTCTTCACAGGCGTTGCGGGCCCGCCGGCTGGAGCTGGGTCGCGCCGACGCGGCCGCCCTGAAGTCGCGCTTTGGGCCTCTCCTCTCGTCTGCCGAGGCCGACCGGCTGGAAGCCACGCTGGAGGATATCTTTCAGGTGGTCCAGTACCGCCTGGCCCCGAGGCTGCGCACGCTGTTCATCGGCGATTGTCTCTACACCGAGATCTTCCATCTCATGTTGCCGGAATGCGTGGAGGACGGCATCGGCCTGGACCCGACCTTTTTTGTCAGCAGGAACCCGAGCGAGGTTCGCCGTCAGATCGCAGAGGCGGGTCCGTTCGACCTGATCTTCTACAGCCCGTTTACCTATCGATTTGCCCCGGATCTGGATGGGATCCTGGAACCGCAGCCCGGTATCCTGTCGGAGGCCGGCGCGGCGGCCCTGGTCGAGCGAGTCATGGCAGAGGTGACACTGACCGTCGATCTTCTGGTGCGACGATTCGAAGTGCCGATCTTCATTCACAACGCGGTGTTGGTGCGCCGCCACGACGGCAGTGCGGCCGAGGTGGCCATCGCGATCCGCACCCGGCAGGCTCGCGAGCTCGTCCGACGTCTGTTGAACCAGCGGCTTGCCGACTACCTCGAGACCCTCCCAGGGCACGTGTTTCTCCTGGATGAAATGCCGCTCCTCGAGGAATATGGTGAAATGCGTCTGGCCCGCAAATTTTACGACACGGACCACCTCCACCCGACATGGCTGGGCCGCTTTCTCTCCCGCGAGGTGCTGGCCGCGGTGCGAGCCTACTTCTTTCTGCGGGGACGCAAGCTGATCATGTGCGATCTCGACAACACCTTGTGGGAGGGGGTCGCAGGAGAGGGAGAGGTCCGACATTTCGAGTCGCGTCAAAGATGCCTCCGGCGCCTTCGAGACAAGGGCGTCCTGCTCGCCATCAGCTCCAAGAACGAGAGCCGGTCAGTCTCCTGGGAGAACGGGGTGCTCAACGCCCAGGACTTCGTCCACGCCGAAATCAACTGGGACCCGAAGGCCACCCACGTCGGCCGCATCGAGGCTGCCCTCGACCTCAAAGCCAGCTCCTTCGTCTTTATCGATGACCGACCCGACGAACGGGAACTGATGCGGTTGTCGCACGCCGATGTGCGGGTGCTGGACGCGACCAGCGTCGACACGTGGGGCATGCTGGAGCGGTGGGCACAGACGCTGACGCCGCCGGCCGACGGCGACCGCACCAGGCAATATCACGAGCGCACCCAGCGCCAGCAGTTTTTGCAGACTGCTCCCCCGACCGTGGAGCATGATGCCCTGCTGGCCACCCTGGACCTGCGAGTGGCCATCGAGCGTGCGGCACCGGATGTCCTGGAGCGCCTCACCGAGTTGATCAACCGCACCAACCAGTTCAACATGACCGGCCGCCGCATCGCCCGGCAGCAACTGGAGACGTGGCAGCAGGCTCCCGACCACGAGGTGTGGGCGGTACGAGCTGCGGATCGTTTTGGGGACACGGGCACGATCGCGGCCGTCGTCTTGCAGTTCGTGGATGACCACCGCATCGAGATTCCCGTGTTTGTGCTCAGTTGCCGGGTCTTTGGCTATCATATCGAACATGCGATCATCAACCGGCTCAAACGCCTGGCCTTGCCGCCGAGACACCTGGTGGGATGGTGGAAGCCGACCGGCAGCAACGACTTTTGTCGGTGGGTCTATCGAGATCAGGGGTTCGTCCAAGGGGAGGCGGGCTGGACGTGGCAGGGAGACCAGGTTCCGGCGGATGCTGCGTGGCTCCGGGTGGCGCCATGACCGCTTGCATCAGCCTGGTGATGCCCGTGCACAACGGCGCCCGGTACCTGTCCGAGGCCATCGACAGCGCCCTCGACGCGGGACGTCGGCCCGACGAGATCATCGTCGTCGACGACGCCTCCACAGACGAGACCGCGGCCGTGGCGAGGCAGTTCAACTCGGTCCGATACCTCCGCCACGAGCGCCAGCTTGGGGCTGGCCTGGCCCGACACCACGGGATCGAACTGGCCCGAGGTGACCTGCTGGCGTTTCTCGATGCCGATGACCGCTGGAGACCGCACCGGTTGGCCCTGCAGGAATCCCGCCTGGCCGCCGAGGCCGAACTGGCCGGCGTCTTCGGCATGTTGCAGCAATTCATCAGTCCAGAGCTGGACCCCAGTCAGGTCGCCGACCTCCAGGTCGATACGTCTCCGCAGCCCGCCTGGTCTCCCTGCACGCTGCTCCTGCGCCGCTCCGCCTATGAGCGGGCCGGCCCCTTCTCGGACCAGTATCGGGTCGGAGAATTCATCGACTGGTGCTTGCGCGCCCAAGAGGCCGGGTGTCGCTTCGACTGCCTGCCGGAGGTGGTGGCAGATCGCCGCATCCACTTGACCAACCATGGCAGAACCCAGCGGGCGGCGCGGCAGGACTATGCTCGCGTCGTCATGGCCGCGCTGCGGCGGCGCCGAGAGATCCGTTAGTCAAGAGCGCCTGCACGGCGTTCTGGACGTCGACTGAGGCGTCCAGCCGCAAAGCTTCCCGCAGGTTGGCGACAGCGCCCTCCGCATCGCCTTCCTCCCACAACTGGCGAGCGATGGTCACGGCATAGCCCGCATAGCGACGGCCCGCTTCGCGGGTCAACTCGCGAGGAATCCAGGCACTGGAGAGCGCGATGGATTGGGCGGCATCGGCAATCTGCACCCCGTTTCGTCGCAGGGTTCTAGACAAGGCCTGTGGGTGAGCGCGGAAGTTGGCGAGCGGGGTCGGTTCGAACCAGACGGGACCGTACGCGGCGATGCGCTTCCACATGTCCCAATCGTAGGCCGAGCGCGCTTGTTCGCAGTATCCCCCGATCGCCTCGTACACATGGCGCGACACGACCATGGCGGGGGTCTGTAGCCGGCAGGAGACCGCAATGCGGTCCCTCCAGTCGGGAATGGGACCGGCGGTCTCCGCCTCCAGCGGGCTCAAACGCAAAGGCGAGCCATCGGGGGCGCGGTACCAGTGTCGGCTGAAGGCCGCCACGGGAGGGACCTCGGCATGTTCGATACTCTCTCGCAGCGACCGGTAGAACCCCTCCTCCACCCAGTCGTCGTCGTGCAGCAGGTGGATCCACAGTCCGCGTGAGCGCTCCAGGCATGCGTTGAAGATCCCGGGTTGGCCCAGACGCTGCGGCGTACACCAGCAGTGCGCCCGATCTCCCGCCAGCGTGTTCACCGCCGCCAAAAGAGCGGGGTTCTCACCGTCGTGGACCACCTCTACCTGCGCTTCGCCATCGACGGCCTCCAACACGCTGCGGAGCGCCTGGGGCCAATACTCGTCTCGCTGGTACACCGTCACCATGACCGACCAGAAGGGTCGCTGAGGACCCGCGACCCGGGGCAAGGGGGAGACCGTCGGACGTAAGTCGGGTGGCACCGGGCGGAGGAAGCCGAGCTCCACCAGTTGCCGGCTGTCTTGGAACTTGACGGACAGCGCCGGGTCGTACATGCACAAGTCCGGGCGCTCTTCCAAGGTGCGCGCATATTCGACATACTGCAGGGCGGCCCCATAGTGCTCACCGCGAACGGATTGCTCCGCAGCTTGAGCGGGAAACGACGCCAGGTACTTCATGTGCAAAAGCACCCCGCTGTCGGCGGCGATGTCGTCTTTGGCCACATTGGTCCAGTGCTGCCCGCCGGACAGGACGACGTCGACCTGGTAGCGGAGCAGCGGGACCTTGTTGAGCAGATATCCGGTGCCGCCGAAAACCCGCTCTCGGGCCCCTCCGCTGTACATGGTCTGGTGGCCGTGGGGCCCGGCGTTCTCGACCCTCTGGTGATAGGACTGGCGGTCGAACCAGGGGCAGAGGGCCAGCAGATCATCGCCGGGTCGGCTGATGGTGTCCGCCACCGGCCCTGTCGAATACATATCCAGGAGCAACGCGGTGCAAGCCTGACGGTGGTTGGCGTCCAACGAGCGGCAGAGGTCTGGCAGCCGGCGGGTTTCGCAGTCGGCATAGACCAGGAACTCGTCGGCATCCACCGTCAGGCACCAATGCCCCACGCCATATCGACGGAGCAGGACTTCGAACCACGCGGATCCGAAATTCGATAGATTGAAGGAGGCGACGGTACGCCACACCATCACGTCGGGCTCCGCCAAGAGGAGGGCCAGGGTCCCATCGGTGGATCCGTTGTCCACCATGAGAAAGCGGTCAATCCCGAGTCGCCGATAGTAGTCCAGGAAGAAGGGCAACCGCAGGGCCTCGTTGCGAACACACGTGACCGACAGGATGTCGTTCGGTTGGATCGGGTGGTCGTGCCCGTCGCAGCGCGCCAGCCCATGGAAGGCGGCCGCCCGCACCCACCCCCCGGCGGCCACCAGAGCGGTGGTCAGGGCTTTGTGCAGGTCGTCCGAGTTGGGATGACGCGGCAGGGTCTCCGCTAGCACGCGGACAGCCTCCTCACTGCGGTCGAAATGCAGCAGGATGCGGGCGGTGCCCAGCGCCGCCCCCAGGTGCCCCGGTTCAGTGGCCAGGATGCTGCGAAACATGGCCAGGGCGCGCTCTCGCCGACCCGCGTCCATCCAGGCCAGCGCCAGCCGGTAATTGATGTCGACCGAGGGCACAGGTCGCCCTACTTTGGTGCACCGCTGAACAACCCCTGCAGGAATCGGCCCTGCACGCTGCCAACACGGGCGCTGCGGCCCATGAACACTCTTGACCCCCCGACCGATCGTGTCGACTTCTTTCACCTGGCACAGCGCGGTTTCGAACGGGCAGAGCGTGCCTGTGGGGTCACCGACGTCTACCTCGGCCTGGCCGGGCGCGTTATTCGGCTGCGCCTGGCCGGCCTGGCCCTGCAGTCTCGGGTCCTGCCGGCCCTGGCCCGCCAGCAGGTGGCTGCCACCGCGGCCCCTGCCTTGACGATTCAGATGTGGGACGACGTGTCGACCGGGACCCGCTTGCCGGTGCTGTTGGAAATTTTTCTGCGAGAGGTCAAGGCGGCTCACGGGGACTGGCTGGATGCCCGACACGCGGTGCGAGGCTTCAACGATGAGCGGGTGCACACGGTTTTCCGGCTGGGGCCCCAGGCGGCCGACATTCTCAGCGTCTTCGATGCGGCCCAGGCGAGCGCCGTCTATTGGACCCACGATGCCACGCTGCTGCCCTACTGGGAGTGCGGCTCGCCGTTGCAGACCCTGCTCAACTGGTGGGCCGAGTCGGAAGGCCTGCAGTACGTCCACGCGGCCGCGGTGGGAAATGAGGGCGGGGCCGTGCTGCTGGCCGGACAGGGAGGGTCCGGCAAGTCCACCGCGGCGCTGGCCTGTCTCGATTCGGATCTGGCCTACCTGGCCGACGACTACTGCCTGGTGGGGCTGGTACCAGAACCCCGGGTGTATAGCATCTACAACACCGCCAAAGTCGTCGGTCACGACGACCTGGCCCGCTTTCCCCGCCTGGCCGCGACGGTCGTCAATCCGCATCGGGCCGCCACCGACAAGGCCCTGCTCGACCTCCATCCCAGGGGGGCCTGCCGCTGGCTCGACGCCGCCCCCATCCGAGCCGTGCTCGCCCCCATCGTCACCGGGCAGGACTGCCCCCAGTTGCTCCCGATGAGCCGTCACGAAGCGTTGCAGGCCCTCGCCCCCAGTACGCTGGGTCAACTGGCGGGCGCGCACCAGGCCTCGTTCTCTCGCATGGTTCGGCTGGTGAGCGCGGTGCCGTGCTATCGATTGCGGATGGGCGGCGACGTCACCGCCATTCCCCCCTTGTTGGCCGGCCTGCTGGCGACCCTCTCCCCGGTGTGACGTTGTCAACTTCCGTCATCGTGCCGGTCCACAATGGAGCACGCTTCATCGGTGAAGCCATCGCTTCCATCCGAGCCCAGACCGCCGTCGCTGCGGAAATCATCGTGGTCGACGACGGGTCCGACGATGACACGGCCGTCCAGGTCGAAGCGCTGCAGCCCGGGATTCGCGTCGTGACCCAGGTGAATCGCGGGCCCGCGGCGGCCCGCAACACGGGATGGCGGACCGCCGAGGGCGACCTGGTGGCCTTCCTGGACGCCGACGATACCTGGGCTCCCTCCATGTTGGAACGACTCCAGCAATGCCTGTTCGAAGACTCGGAAACGGACATTGCGCAAGGGCTGATCCAGCGTCTGGCCTGGCACGACTCCCGCTTCGTGCGGCGACAACAGCCCTACCAGTTCGTCAACCTGGGCAGCGCCCTGTTCCGCCGGCGCGTTTTCGAGCGGGTGGGGGGCTTTGACGAACTGCTGTGGGAAAACGAAGACATCGACTGGTTTTTGCAAGCCTGGGAGCACGGGGTCCAAAAACGCGTCCTGCCCTTCGTGGCCCTTTACTACCGCCTCCACGGCAACAACATGACCCGGCGCCAGCATCTGGTGGCCGGCGGTGTGGTGCATCTCGTCAAGCGTCACCTCGAGCGCAGTCGGGCGGCCGGCGTCGCCACCCACGCCCGCGCGGTCGGCAGGGAGCCCTGGGATCGGTATCGGGGGGGGCCGCCTGCGGATGTCGACGGGGCGGTCCAACCCAGCGACGCGACGGACGTGCGGCTGGCCGGGGAATGGCCCACATCCGGTCGTCCCGAGCGGGCCTTGGCCCTGTTTCGGGGGGTACTGGCCCGAGACCCGGGGCATGTGGGGGCCATCCTCGGTCTGTCCCGCATCCTGCTCCACCAGGATCGGGCCGACGAAGCCGTCGCCCTGCTGAGCAGTGCCATGGTGGACCATCCCAACAACCCCGAGATGCACAAGCAACTGGTGGGAGCCCTGGTCGCGGCCGGGGGGGTGGCGCGGGCCGCCGCCTTTCATGGGCTGGTGCGCTGCGACGCCCATGATCGTCCCATCCAGCCCACCGACATCCTGGCCGTCACCTGTGTTCGCAACGAGGCGCCGCGCCTGCCGTTCTTCCTGGACTATTATCGCCGCCTGGGGGTGGACCGCTTCCTGATGGTAGACAATGGGTCCACCGACGGCACCCTGGCCGCCTTGCAGGCCGAGCCGGACGTGATGGCCTGGAGCAGCGCCGCGTCTTTCAACGGCGTCAACTTTGGATCGGCCTGGTTCGAAGTGTTGTTGCGGATGCACGGCATCGGGCACTGGTGTCTGATCGTCGATGCCGACGAGTTCTTGTGTTTTACCGACTGCGAGACCCGCTCGCTACCCGATCTTTGCCGCTCGCTGGAGGCTGACGGCCGGCAGGCTTTTACGGCCGTGTTGCTTGATATGTATTCGGACGGTCCGGTCGCGGCCGCGATGGCGCGGCCGGGGGACGACCTGCGGACGATCTGCCCCTTCTTTGACCGACGCTTCTGCCACCACCAGGCGGAGAACGCCGGGCCTTATCACAACCAGACCGTCTACCAGGGGGGCGTGCGTGAGCGGATCTTCGGCCCGCAGGGAGGCTATCTCCTCAACAAGGTGCCGCTGGTCCGATATGACACCGGGGTGGTTCTCATCGGGGGCCAGCATTGGACCAGCGTGCCGAAGGCTGCCATCGCCACCGAGAGTGGCGCCCTGTTGCACATGAAGTATTTGTCGACTTTTCCGGCCCTGGCGGAAGAACAAGCTGAACGCGGGGAACACTACGGCGCCGCCATGCAATATGGCGAATACGCCCGCTACTTGAGGCAGCATCCTGATCTCACGCTGTTCGACGACCACGAGTCGGTCCGCTTTCGAGGCAGTCGGCAACTGGTCGATCTCGGCATCATGCATGCCCCCGCGCCGGTCGACCCGGCCCCCATCGCACCCAGCATTGCCCCCGTCCGTGTCGCGGCACGTCCATTCTGGTCGGTCATGGTGACGGTCTGCCAGCGATTCGACTTTCTGCCCAGAGCGCTGCGCAGCGTGCTGGAGGCGGTGGATGCCGATACGCAGGTCGAGGTGGTGCACGATGGCGAGAACCATGCCGTGGGCGACCTCGTTCACAGTCTGGCGGGAGACCGGGTGAGGTTCTTGGCCACGCCTGCGCGCCTGGGTCAGCAAGCCATCTTCAATCTCTGCCTGGAGCGGGCGCAGGGACACTGGATCCATCTGCTGAGCGACGACGACTGGGTGGAGGCGGGGTTCTATCGAACCCTGCGGCAGGGCATTGAACAGGCCCACGACCCGCTGGCGGCGGCCTTCTGCCGTCACTGGTATAGTGCCGCTGACGGCGTGAAACTGCGACTCAGTCCGCTGGAGAGGGAGACGCCCGGATGTGTTCCACAGTGGCTGGACCGCATTGCCGTCTCGTGTCGCACGCAGGCGGCCGCCCTGGTGGTGCGGCGGGAGGTGTACGAGGCGGTGGGGGGCTTCGGAGTTGAGGCTCGATCCGCGTACGACTGGGACATGTGGAAACGGGTCGCAGCACACGGTCCCGTCTGGTTCGAACCCACGCCGCTGGCGCACTTCTGCCAGCACCCGGGGGCGCTGTCGGCCACGCTGCAGCGAAGTGGAGAGCAGATTGCCCATGCGGCCCGTTCTATCGATTTGTCGAGTGGCTGGTTGGCCCCGGAGCTGACTCGGGAGGCACGACGCTACCATGCCCAGTGGGCTATCCGGGTGGCTCAGCGGTCGCTGGCCGACGGCGATCCGGCGGCGGCCCTGGCCAACCTGAGGGAAGCGGTCCGATTGGATGCCTCCATCGAGGTGCAGGCTGCGCTCCTGGCGCTCTTGCGAGACTACCGTGGCTGACCACCGGCTCCAACTCGCCCGAGGCTGGCTGAAAGCCGGGCGTGCGGAGCAGGCCATTGCTAGCTGCCGTGCCTTTCTCGCGCAGCATCCGGCCGACCTGTCCGCGACGCTGGTGTTGGCCGACGCGTATCGAGAGCAAGGCCGCCTCGAGACCGCGCTGGAAATGTACGACACCCTGTTGCAACACTATCCGCACCACCAGGACATCCTCATCTCGCGTGAGCGCTGCCGCCAACAACTGGCCCAGCCTCTCGCACCCGCGAGCTTCGAGAGCCATCCAGATGGACGAGTCTGTCTGCATGACCAAGCCCGTTTTCCCACCCATCGCAGCGGCTGGAACTTTGCCATCGATGCCCTGCGGGCCGTCCATCGAGACGACGGCGTGCGCCTCGACGGCTTCGTGGAAGATACGTTTTCATGGCGAGTCGAGGCCCTTGAGGCCGAGGGGGTCTTGCCCCGCTCTCAACCCTGGGTCGGGTTCGTGCACAATCCCGTCTGCATGCCGGCCTGGTACCACCCCGACAGCCATCCCCAGATGGTGTTGTCACGCCCGTCCTGCCAACGGAGCATGCAGCATTGCCGGGGGCTCTTTACGCTGTCGGAGGAGTTGGCGGGCTGGGTCCGGCACGAGACCGGGAAACCTGTGTCGACGCTTCTTCTGCCGACCGGCCCCCCGACCCGCACCTTCTCTGTCGAACGCTTCCTCGCCAACCCCCAGAAGAGCATCGTCCAGGTGGGATGGTGGCTCCGGCGCCTTCGCGCCATCTATCGGTTGCCGCTCGCCCGTGGCAACCCCCTGGGCTACGACAAGGTGTGGCTGCTGACCACGCCTTTCTATAACGCGCAAGACCATTTCCAGTCGCTGCTCGCGCACGAGCCGAACGACATCGTCCAGCGTTACGAGGAGAACACTCGAGTGGTCCAGCATCTGGGGCCGCTGGCCTATGATGCCTGTCTCTCGCAGAATATCGCGTTCATGGACCTGTGGGACTGCGCGGCCAGCACCGCGGTCACCGAGTGCATGGCGCGAGCCACGCCCCTGCTGATCAATCCCCTGCCGGCCGTCGTCGAATACCTGGGAGCCGATTACCCCTTCTACTTCTCTACCCTGGAGGAGGCCGCCGAGAAGGCCCTCGACGTCGACCGGGTCGTGCGCACCCATCACTACCTCGAGAACAGCGACACCCGCCGTCAGATCACCGGAGAGCATTTTCTCCAGGCCTTCCAGCGCAGCGACGTCTACCAGTCCCTGTCGCCATGAAGGCCGAGGGTCACGTCCACCTGGGCAAGCTGTGGGAGATGAAACAACGCTGGGAGCAAGCCCGCCTCCAGTACGAGGCCGCGACCGTGGCAGACCCGGGGCACTTGCCCGCCTGGCTCCACCTGGGAGAGCTGTTGACCGACCTGCAGGACTACGATGGGGCGGCGGCCACCTATCGAAAGGCCCGCCGCTTCCATCCCCAATCCGATATCCTCCAGCAGCACCTCGATCGTCTCTTCCCACAGGTCAAGACCCTGGCTGCGGTCCCGCCCGCCCCGCCGGCGGGACCTCACCTGCTGCTGTATACCGATTGTCCCGGCCGGTACGGTTCCGGGGAGATCAACCATGCGCTGGCTTGTGGCCTGCATACGGCAGGCTTTCGCGTCAGCATCGCCCAGGCCATGCACGGCGATCCGCGGGTCGGGGAACGGGAGGCGCTGGGCATCCGGCACCGGCCGCTGCGGGCGGACTCCATCTACCGGGCGGGGGAGCGGCGTGCCCTGGTGGATGCGACTGAAGCCGAGGCCCTGCTGGCGCACGACCCGCCCCACGCCATCCTGTTCGCCGACGGGTGCCCGCTGTCCAACCTGGCGGCCCGGGAGCTCGCCCTTCGCGGCGGGGTCCCGGTCATCAGCATCGTTCACGCGGTGGCCGAGGAGTGGGTCGCTGAGTTTGCTTCGCACCTCCCTCGGCTGGCGGCCGTCTATGCCCAGCAGCTCGAAGTGGTCGCGGTGTCCCAGCATGGCCTGGCCCACTTAAGGAGGTCGTTCCAGTTGGGGCCGGCCAAGGGACGCGTCATCCTGAACGGACGCCCGGACGCGTGGTTTGCGGAGGTTGACGAGGGGGCGCGCCAACGGATCCGCGCGGCACTGGAGGTACCGGACGACAGCCTGCTGGTGCTGACCACAGCGAGCCTGGAGTTGCGCAAGGGGCACCAGTACCAGCTTCAGGCTCTGGGTCTGCTGGCCGCGCGATGTCCCGACCTGCCCATCCATCTGATGTGGGCGGGCGGGGGCACGCAGAAGCAGCCGTTGCGCGCCAGGGCAGCCAAAATCCCATTTCCCGTCCACCTCCTCGGTGAGCGTGGCGATATTCCGGACCTGCTGGATGCCTGTGACGGGGTGGTTCTGACCTCCGAGTTCGAGGGGATGCCGCTGGCGGTGATGGAAGCCATGGCGCGCGGCAAGCCGGTGGCAGCGACTGCCGTGAGCGGCATTCCGGAGGCTCTGGGACCGACGGGTTGGCTGCTGCCCGATCCCCGCCAGGATGCGGAGGCTACCGCGGCTGCGCTGGCTGACGTGCTGGTGGGGTGGCAGGCCGATCCGGTCGGCCGCCAGGCGGCGGGTGCAGCCGGTCGGGAGCGCGCCCAGCGACTGTTTCGCGAGGCGAGGATGGTGGCGGAGTATGTCGGCCTGCTGCGCTCTATGGGTTGATCCGATAGATGATGAACGGGGCGGCCTGCAAGAGGGGCGCGTCACGTTGAATGTGGCAATGCCCCACGACCTCTATCCGTTGCAGGATGTCCGCATCGCCGAGTGCCGTGATCACGATGGGCGGGCGATGCTGAGTCACGAATTGCTGGAGTTCGACATCCCGGATCCATTCCGATACGATGAGATTCTGCGATGCGGCCGGCGGATAGTAGAGGGGCACGTAGGTCGACATCCAGTCGCAGCGCGTCAGCAGGATGGCGGCATCCCGGTAGGGACTGTCGCGCAGCCAGGAGACGACACGGCGCACGGGCGCCAGGGTGTCCCTGGTGACGTAGCGTTGGTCCGGAACATACGACCCGGACGACAGGGCGAGCGACCCGGCCAGCAGGACGGCGAGGGCCACTCGGGCGCGAGAGCTCCAGGCCGCGGGGATCTGGTAAAGACCGAAAGGCAACCACAGCATCAGCATCAAGAGCAGGTGCCGGTCCCACAACAGGCCGCCGTTATGCGACAACATTCGAAGGTTGAGGAAGGTGGTGAAACAGGCAAACCCATACAAGACCCGGCGACCAGTGGGTGCCGGCGCACGCAGACCTCGGCCGATCCCGAGCCCCATGAGAATCAACAGGCCCCAGCCGACGTGACCTGCACTCTTGCGCAAGAGGTCCAGCAGCGCCATCGGCCAGGTCAGGGCGGGCCGGGCGAATTCGGGACCCCGGAGTCCCTGCTCGGCGATGTACCAGACGCTGCCGAACATTCTGGCAGAGTCCGTGAGCCAGTAGAGGGGGAAGAGAGCCAGGACGACGGCAGCGACTGCGACGGGCCGCCATTCGCGTGTCTCGGCGGCGACGGCGAGGAGGCAAAAGGGAGCGATGGCCCAGGCCTCGTAGCGAGTCATCTCGGCGGCCACGAGCAAGCCGGTGGCGCCGACCAGCCGGCGATGGCAGAGCAACAGCAATGCCCCCAGGAGGAGAGAGTGGAACAGCATTTCCGTCATGGACGACGCCGACAGGGCCACGTGGAGGGGCAGACAAGCCAGCACCAGCCCGCTGCCCCACGCGGTGCGCATGTCAAAGGTCTGTCTGACGAGCAGCACGTAGAGGGGAATGCAGAGCGTGCCCAGGACCACGTCCAGCAGACGGGTGACCCAGGCCGGGTGGAGCCAGATCAGGTCGGCGAGGCCGCTGACGTAAGTGCCGAGCGGCAACCACACCCCGCCCCCCATCCAGCAAGGGTGCAAAGACCAGGCGTACGCCAGGACGGCCCGCGCCGGGGCGTCGCCTGGCATGTCGACGGTCTGGCTCACTACCACACCGCGCACCATTAGAGCGCAGGCGGTCAGCAGCGCCAGCCGTCGGCGGTCATGCAGGTCCATGCGGGCTGCGGTTCGGACCGCGGGCCGGCGCACCTGCAGGAGACGCGTCATGGGGCTGCAAACTGTTCCGCACTCAAAGAGCGCAGGAGGGCCTCGGTTTGCTGGAAGCGGTCATGATCAACACGGTGGACGTCGTGCACGATGCCATCGAGGGAGAAGTCGTGGTGGTGAACCTCAAGAATGGGCACTACTACAGCATGACCGACTCGGCAGCGGCCATCTGGGGTGGCCTGGTCGACGGCCTGGACGTGCCCGGGCTAGTGGCCCATCTGCAGACATGTTACGAAGGCGATGCGGAGACCATGCGGGCGGCGGTCGTTGAGTTCATGTCGGTGCTGATGGGAGAAGGGCTGGTGGTGTCGGGTGGGCCCTCGACGGACGCCCCGCCGCCTCGTGCACCGTCGTCGGCCGCCCCAGCCCGGCGAGGCTTCCAGGTCCCGACCCTCGCCAAGCATATCGATATGGAGGGGCTCCTCATCCTGGATCCGGTGCACGACGTATCGGCCGACGGGTGGCCGCAGGCGAAGGTCTGAAACTCGCAGTCCCCGACCCGCGTCGGGCAACGCGGCATCTACGCTCGGACACGACAGCGCACGAGCCTGGACTTACGTCGGGGACGCAGACGGGTCCTCGTCTTCACCTACTTCCCCCATGGCACGCTGTGCCGCTTCCTGGACTTCAACCCAACGGTACCTCTCGGCCAGTTCGTTGACAACAAGCAACAGCCAGGCGCCACCGACCGCCTGGCACTGGCCTGACACATCTGGAATCCCTTCTTCCCACCGACCGACACCATGCTCAAGAAGTTGCTTGATTGTGGATGTCTATGACTCTGCTGAGACAGATAGGAGTACAGGAAGACAT
>DASYBA010000798.1:0-11404 GCA_036501005.1 Candidatus Xenobia bacterium
CGCCAACATGTCCTTGGCCCCCACCGGCGCCCCTCTTCCACCAGGTGGATCTGCGTCAAAAGCTGGGCGATCGCCGCCGATGCCCCGCCATCAGCTCCTCCTGCCCGCCTCCCTGACCCGCGACCTCTCCAGGGCCCGAGCGCTCCCAGCTCCAACCTCAGCCACTGGACCTCGATGGCCCGTTCGGGCACGTCTTCGCCGGCTTCCCTCTTCACGAGACCTTTATGGGCCCACGGGAACCCGCCGCACCCGGCCGACGTTTTGAGTGGTGTTGGTGGGTTTGGGCGCTCCCCCGGCAGGTGACACTAGAAAGCAGGAGCCAGACAACTATTGCGTTACTGCATTCTCCTCGTCCTCTTCACCCTGCTTCCTGCTCGTGCCGACGTTCCTCACTGGCTCTATCGGATTACCGCCGTTCACGGTGGCCGAATGTTGTACGTCCAGGCCCGTATCGAGCACCCGCGCAACCGGTATTTCAGCGTGGACGACGGGGCAGAACCGTTCCTGAAGAACGCCCAGGTCTACTACAATGGACAGTGGCATGCGCTGCGGCCGCACGACAACTTCTGGCGCATCCCGGCTGCGGCCGGCAGCGCCGCCGTCATCCGGTATCGATACGACGTCGATGAAGCCTGCCGCCGCCTGGACCGCATGGGCATGGCCCAACGCCACGGCGCCATCTTTCACGTCTGCCCGGAGATCTTTCTGTTGCGGCCTTGTGACGACGAGCCAGCGCGGCTGACCTTCCACGTGGCCTGTCCGGATCGCACTCGATTCGTGTGTGGCTTCCGCCGCATCGGCACTGCGACGTGGACGTGCCGAGCGTCGGACCTGCCCCTGGGCCCGGATGCCGCCTTCGGTCCCCTCAACGTCCAGACGATCCGTGTCGGACAGAGCGTCATCACGCTGGCGCACACCGGCATGCCCATGCCCGACCACTTCCTGCGCACCTGGATCGCCCATCAGTCCATCGAGGTATCGAACTATTTCGACGGTCTCCCCGTCCACCATCTGCTGGTGCTCATGCTGCCCGTGCCAGGCGGCACCACGGAAGGCCACGCCCGGGGGGGCTCCGGCTCGTCCGTCTGCATCTGCGTCGGCGACCAGGTCCGGGCCCGCGAGCTGATGGAAGACACCGTCTACGTGCACGAGCTGGTCCACGTCTGCACCCCCGCCCTCCACCGGGACTGGCACTGGATGGAAGAGGGCATCGCCACCTATCTCGAACGCATGATTCCCGCCCAGACCGGTGACCTGAGCCCGCAAGACGTCTGGCTGGGCCTCCTCCAGGACCTCCCCCGCGGCCTGCCCGGCCCGAACGACGGATGCCTCAACCGCTGCGAAGACGAGAACCGCATCTACTTCGGCGGCGCCCTCTATTGGTTCCTCGCCGACGTGCAGATCCGAGCCCACTCGGCCGGTCGCCACACCCTGCAAGACGTCATGCGGGGCCTCCACCACGGCGGGGCCTCCATCACCCGCATCTGGGACATCCACCGGGTCTTCGCGCTGGGCGAACGAGCCACCGGCGTCGACGACCTGGCCACGCTCTACAAGAGCATGGGCAATACGGCGTATCGACCCAACCTCCGCCACCTGTGGAAGCAGTTGGGCGTACAACGCCACGGCGAAGATGTCACCCTCAAACCGGCCCCACTGGCTTCCGTCCGACAGTCGCTCACGCCGCCGCCTCCCCCGACCGGCACCTCGTTGATGGAGGTCGTGTCGAACTGGGTCTTTGGCGTCCTGGGCTCGCTAGAAGCCAGCCAATGAACCGCGTCTGCAGCGGCTTGGTGGCGGGCCTCGCCGGCACCGCGTGGATGACGCTCATTCCCTATCGGGGCTACGGCCCAGACGAACGCACCATGCCCGGCGAAATGGTCCAACGCCTGACGGGGGTACGCGTCTCTTCCAACCTCGTCCATTGGGCTTATGGCACAGGGTTCGGCCTGGTCCGGGCGGCGCTCCCCCTGCGAGGCTTCGCCGCCACGACCGTCCACTTTGCGGTCGGCATGGGGATGGAACTGGCCATCCTCTCCCGCCTCAAGCTCATGCGGTGGACCGTGCCCGATCTAGCGGCTGACGCGTTGCACCATGCCGTCTATTCGATAGCGGCAGGATGGGTCTACGACCGGCTAAACCCCTCGTAGCACGCACAGACCTGCTCCAAGGCGACACCCGCCAGCGTCGGACACAAGCGCTGCGCCGCCTCGGTCAAATCTCGGGCGGTCTGCACGTCACCCCTGGCCAACGCCTGGCGGGCCTCGTGACGCAGCGTGGCCGCCTCATCCAGATCTACACTCATCCCCAGTACCCCTCCGAAGTGTTCTAGGGCGGACTTTCCAAGCCGAGGCTGGATCTCCTCTTGCCGACTTGAATTTTCTTACCGGTGACCCTGCCCGCCAACCAATAGCCAGCCGCCACCGCGGCCAGCGCCAGGATGGGCGCCACCGGCGGACGCCGCACAGCCTGTGGCGGCTGCTTGCCCAGGGCCATGGCCAGGAGGGTGGCCAGGTGTATCGGACGTCGTCCGGTGCCCTGCTCGATCTGCGTGCGACAACTGAAGCCGTCCGCCAAGACCAGAGTATCGGACGGCGCCTTTCGAACCGCGGGGAGGAGCCTCTGTTCGCCAATCTTCATGGAGATGTCGTAGTGCTCTTCTTCGAACCCGAACGACCCCGCCATGCCGCAGCAGCCTGGCTCGGGGACGGAAACCTCCACCCCCAGCTTCTCCAGGGCCGCCTCCGCGGCCGTCATCTTCATCACCGCTTTCTGATGACAGTGGCCGTGCAGCAAGGCCTTCCTCCCCAGTCGCGGTAACTTCGTGTCGGGCACGTATTTCTGCAGGAACTCGCTCAGCACCAGGACCTGCTGCGACAGCTTGTGCGCCCGACCGTCGCCGTGCAAGAGCTCGGGCAGCTCGTCCCGGAAGACCGCGACGCAACTGGGTTCCAGACCCACGATGGGCGTGCCGGCCTCAATATAAGGCTGCAACGCGTCCACCACCTCGGTCAGCAACCCTTTGGCCGTATCGAGCATGCCCCAGTCGTAGAGGGGCCGCCCGCAGCAGAGCGACATCTCCGGCACCTCGACTCGATAGCCCAGCTTCTCCAGCACGAACACAGCGTCCTGGCCCGTCTCTGGATGGAAATGGTTGACGAACGTATCGACCCACAAGAGTACCGGCTCGCCGGTCGCGGGAGCATGCGTCCTGAACCACGCCTTGAACGTCCGCGGGGCAAACTTGGGCAGGGACCGTTGAGGCGCCACCCCGGCCAGGGCCTTGGCGCCGGGCACGATGCCCAGCAGGTTGACCAGCCACGGCGCCATCGAAGCCAGGCGCGCCCACCAGTAGATCAACCCCATGCTGTACGCGGCCCGCGGCCGCACCCGCCCCTCATAGTAATGCGATAGAAACTCCGCCTTGTAGTTCGCCATGTCCACGTTCACGGGGCAATCGCCTTTGCAGCCCTTGCAGGCGAGGCAAAGGTCCAAGGCGTCCTTGACCGCCTCGCTCTTCCACCCCTCGTGGATGGCCCCTTGGTTGTGGAGCATTTCGAACAGCAGATGGGCTCGACCCCGAGTCGAGTGCTTTTCTTCATGGGTCACCATGAAGCTGGGGCACATCGTCCCGTCGTCCTCCTCCCCCTCCCAGCGCCGGCATTTTCCCACCCCGACGCAGCGCTGCGATGCGTGCGCGAAACTGAACCCATCGGCCGCAAAAGCAAAGTGCGTGTGAGGGTCGTGAGGTCGATATTCCGGGCCCAGCCGCAGGTTCTCGTCCACCCGATAGGGCCTGGCGATCTTGCGAGGGTTCAGTTTGTCCTCCGGATCCCAGATGGCCTTGAATTCATTCATGGCCGTCACCAGCTCGGGCCCGTACATCTTGGGCAGGAACATGGCCTTGGACTGCCCGTCGCCGTGCTCGCCGGAGAACGATCCGCCATAGCGCACCACCAGATCGGTGGCCTCGTCCATGAAGGCCAGGTATTGGTTCACCCCGTCATTGGTGCGGAAGTTGAAGGGAATCCGACAGTGCACGCACGCCTGGCCGAAATGGCCATAGGTCGACGAATCAAAACCGTATTTGTCGAATAGTTTGCGAAGATCTCGCAGGTAGGAGCCCAGTTTTTCCACCGGCACGGCGGAGTCTTCCCACCCTTCGAACGTGTCGGCATGGCCTGGAATGAACGCGGTGGCCCCCAGACCGGCCTCTCGCACCCGCCAGATGTGCTTTTCCTGGCTGGCCTTGTCGACCAGCGTGGACGTGAGCCCGGGCGCCTGGATGCCATCCTTGCACGTGCGCGCCCGCCCCCGCGCCTCTTCTTCCGTATCTCCTCCGAACTGCACCACCAGCCACCCCTTGCCCGGCGGCAGCTTGGCGACGTCGGTGAGGAACATCCCCTTCTTCTCCATGTCCTGGATGAGTCGATCGTCCATGCCTTCCAGCGCCAACGGGCGAAACTTCACAATCTCGGGGACGTGATCGCCAGCCTCGCAGATCGACGGATAGCCCAGCACCAGCAAGGCCTTGTAGGGCGGATCTGGCACCAGGCGCACCTGGGCCCGCAACACGATGGCGCACGTGCTTTCTGTTCCGACCAGGGCCCGTGCCAAGTCGAAGTGGCGCTCCGGCAACAGCTCCGGGAGATTGTAGCCCGATACCCGGCGGGGAATCTTGGGGTATCGACTCCGAATCAGGGGAGCATATCGATCCCGCAGATCCCGCAACTGGCGATAGATCTCCCCTTCTCGTCCTCCCGCCGCCAGCTTGCCAGCCAGGACGTCAGGCGGCGTCTGTCCCACGGTCATGCGCGTGCCGTCGTAGAGAAGAACGTCCATCTCGATGATGTTGTCTTCCATCTTGCCGGCATACTGCGCATGCATGCCACACGAATTGTTGCCGATCATGCCGCCAATGGTACAGTGGTCGTGGGTGGCGGGATCCGGTCCGATACGCAGGCCGAACTGCTCGACGGCTTTGTTGGCCTGATCCAGGACGATGCCGGGTTCGACCACCATCTCCATCCCGTCCGGATCGACGGAGATGACTCGATTCAAGTACTTGGTAAAGTCCAGGACGACCGCGACGTTGCAGCACTGGCCAGCCAGGCTGGTGCCCCCGCCTCGGGCCAGAACCGGTGCGCCGACGGCGCGACAGCAGGCGACGGTCCACACGACATCCTCGACCGTGCGGGGCACGACCACTCCGATGGGCACCTGTCGATAGTTGGAAGCATCCGTCGCATAGAGCGCCCGATCGCCATCTTCGAACCGGACCTCTCCCTCCAGACGCTCACGCAGCATCGTCTCCAACTGCGCCCGGTCTTCGTTCTTGAAGGCGTGACGACGGTTGTGCGTTTCCAGCATGACCTAGACCCCCACCAACGTCTTCGTCGGCTCCGCTGGAACTCTCCGGCGGGGGGGCATGAGCGCGACCAGTCCCAGGGCGGCCAGGCTCGCCAGGATGGCGCCCCGGTGTTCGCTCCAGAGCTGGGTCCAGGTGAAGGTATGGGCCCGGTTGTCGAAGGTTCCGTGCGCCCCATGATCCCCAGGTACCGGCTGCCATAGGTTGTCGAGCCGCCCCGGCTCGACGGGCTCTGCAGTCTGCTGGGACTGATAGCCGACCTGGGCGAGATAGCGATCGATATAGCCCGGCACCAGGTGGTTGCCGAGAATGGCCTTCCAGCTTGAACCGCCGATGACCAGCTCTCGTCTCGGATGATCCACCAGCCAGGTCACGGCCTCGGCGATCATCTCCGGCTGGTAGATGGGCGGTACCGGCTGGGGCTTGTCGGGCAGCCGTGACTTGACCCAACCGAATTGCGGCGTATTGACCGCGGGCAACTGCACCATGGTCAGCACCACGTTGCTCTTGTCGTGCAACAGTTCGGTCCGCACCGACTCGGTGAAGCCTTCGATGCCGTGCTTGGCCCCACAGTAGGCCGACTGCAGCGGAATGCTTCGATACGCGAGGGCCGAGCCAATCTGGACGATAGTGCCATGGTCCCTTTGGCGCATGCCCTTCAGCGCGGCCATGGTGCCATAGACCGTTCCCAGGTATGTCACCTCTGTGACCCGACGAAACTCTTCCGGGGTCATGCGGACAAAGGGAGAAAACACTGAGACCATGGCGTTGTTGACCCAGATGTCGATAGGACCCAGCCGTTCTTCTATCCGATCGGCTGCCTGTTGGACCGCATCGGCATGCGCCACGTCGACCATGAGAGGCAGGGCCTCTCCGCCCAGGGCCTCAATCTCGGCCGCACAAGCGTCCAGCCCGTCCGTACCCCGGGCCAGCAAGCCGATTGCCGCCTGCTGCCGTCCAAAGGCCCGCGCGATGGCCCGGCCCACCCCGGCCGATGCGCCCGTCACCACTACCACTCGCCGTTTCATTACAATTCCTCCTGTTGTGATCCATCATGACCTTCCGTGCTCGATGAGCCTTCAAACGAGAGCCCGTTTGTTCTGGCTGCCGGCGGGGTATGGATGAGGTAGGTTTCCGCCCGGCGCCCAGGCGGCTGCACTCGCCGAGCTCTCATTGGTGCCGGAAGCTTTTGTCAATTTGGGCCCATGCGAGGCTCTACCCGGGGAGGTTGAATCAATATGTCACTTGCCGTCAAGAAGAGGTCGGCCAGATCGTTCACGTCGCCTGATCGACAACTGGCTCGGGTCGAGTTGACCTTGTTCGCCCCGTACAACCGGGCGGCCAGTGTCGCGGGAGACTTTTCCCAGTGGCAGGACGTCCCCATGAAAAAGGGGCCGGATGGTCGTTTTCGCGCCTCATTCCTGCTGCCCGACGGCCGCTATGAGTATCGGTTCAAGGTGCGCAGCAAGAGCTGGTTCTTCAAGCCCAATGAGTGGGTCGAGATCGTCGATCCGTACGCCACCGCCGTCGACCCGACGGGCAAGAGCGGCATTCTGACCATCGCAGGAGGCCAGCACGTGGTCGACAGCTACTGCTGGAAGCACGACAACGTCAGGTCCATGCCCCAAAATCATCAGCTCGTCATCTACGAGCTGCACATCGGCGACTTCGGCGGTAGCTTCGCCGGTACCATCGACAAGCTGGACTATCTGTCCGATCTCGGCATCAACGCCATCGAGCTCATGCCCGTCAAGGACAACCCCGGTCAGTACAGTTGGGGCTATAACCCGCGACACTTCTTCGCCGTCGACACCAACTACGGCACCAGCGAGGACCTCAAGCGCCTGGTCGACGAGTGCCACGCTCGCGGCATGCGCGTCTTCGTCGACAAAGTGTACAACCACGCCGAAACAGGCAGCCCGCTCGCCCATATCGATCACGACTACTGGTTCCGACACGAGCCGAAGGACAAGGAGTTCAGTTGGGGGCCCGAGTTCAACTGCGAGCTGTGGGACGAGAAGTTGGGCATCTGGCCCGCCCGCCAGTTCATCCTCGACGCCATCACCTTCTGGGTGCGGGAATATCACCTGGACGGCATTCGCTACGACGCCACCCGTCAGCTCGACAACTTCGACGCCATGCGTGACTTCGCGGCGGCCGCCCACGAGGCGGCGGGGCAAAAGCCCTTCTACAACGTCGCCGAGCACATTCCCCAGGACCCCGCCATCACCAACTTCGATGGTCCCATGGACGCCGCCTGGCACGACAGCTTCTACTACTGCATCCTGGAGCACATGACCAAGGGCATGTTCGATATCGAACGCCTGAAGAGTGTCATCGATGGCCGACGGGAAGGCTTCGGTGCCGCCATCAACATGGTGAACTACTGCTCCAACCACGACCACAACCACCTGCTGGCCGATCTCGGCGATCACGGCGTCTTCGACGAAGCCGCCTTTACCCGGCGGCGGCAGGGCGCCATCCTATGCTTCACGGCCTTGGGCGTGCCGCTGCTGTGGATGGGCGAGGAGTTTGGCGAGTACTCGGAAAGAAACGAATCCGGTTTCAAAATGCACTGGGATCTGCTGGAATCACCGCAGGGCCAGTCGCTCCACTGCTTCTACCAGACGCTGATCCGACTGCGCACCACCCACCCTGCCCTGCAAACGGACAACATCGATTTCTTCTACGAGCACGTCGACCATCGGGTGCTGGGCTACTTCCGCTGGGCCGAAGAGCTGGGCATCGTGGTGCTGGCCAATTTCTCCTTGGACCTCGTCATGGCGGACATCTCCAATTTTCCCCCCGGCTGCTGGCTTTCGCCCTTCGACGGGAACGAGCGCGAAGGCTCCGAGCAGCATATCCAACTCCGCCCTCTGGAGACCCGGCTCTGGGTCAGCTTGCCCTGAGACTTGACAACCCGACGGTGACTCGCTATATTTAACCAGTAGGTTATTTAACTAGCTGTTTAAGTATATGCGAACTGACCGTCTCAGCGTCACCCTCTCTGCTCTCGCCGACCCGACCCGGCGCGCCATCCTGGCCCGCCTGGCCACGGGGGAGGCCTCGGTCACCGAGCTGAGCGAGCCCTTCGACATGAGCATGCCCGCCATCTCCAAGCACCTCAAGGTGCTGGAGGAGGCCGGCCTCGTCAAGCGAGGGCGGGAGGGCCAGTGGCGCCCATGCCGTCTGGATCCGCAGCCGCTCCAGGAAGTGGCGGAGTGGGTCGAGTTCTATCGGCAGTTCTGGTCGCAAAGCTTCGATCGGCTGGACGAATACCTGCAAGAGATCCAGCACAAGGAGAAAAAACATGGCCGCCACGACCGCTGACCTCGTCTTGAACCGGGTATTCGACGCCCCGGTAGAACTCGTCTTCAAAGCCTGGACAGATCCCCAGCATCTCGCCCGCTGGTGGGGTCCGGCCGGCTTTACCAACCCGCGCTGTGAATTCGAAGCCCGACCCGGAGGACGCATTCATATCGATATGCGGGGTCCGGACGGAACCACCTTTCCCATGACGGGCACCGTGGCCGAGATCGTCCCCAACAAGAAGCTCGTCATGGTGTGCCAGGCGCACTTCGACCAGAGCGGTGTGCCGCAGCTCGAGGTCACCAACACGGCCGTCTTCGAGGACGACCACGGCCGCACCAGGCTCACCCTCACCGCCGTCGTCGTCAAGGCGACCGAAGCGGCCGCGCAGGCTCTGCAGGGCATGACCGCCGGGTGGACCCAGACTCTTCAGCGGCTGGGCGGCCTGGTGGCGTCCACCGCCGTGGGGGTGCCGACCGATCACCTGGAGCGAGAGATCATCGAGTCGCGCACCTACCTGGCCCCCCGAGATCTCGTCTATCGGATGTTCACCGAACCCGAGCACCTGGCGAAGTGGTGGGGCCCGCACGGCTTCAGCACCGTCACCGACCACCTCCGGCCCGAACGGCTGGTCTACGAACACGCCTCCCCTCCCCCCCACGAGGTGACCGTCATCTTCACGGAGGTGAAGGGAGCCACCCGCGTCTATTTCCGCATGGTCTTCCCCGACGCCACCGAGCTGGCCAAGACGGTCAACGTCTTCAAAGCCGACAACGGCCTGGGCCAGACCCTCGACCGCCTGACCCAACATCTGTCAACGGTCTGAATGCCAGCCCGGGGGGACCAGGATGGCCCCCCCGGGCCCTGGCATTTGACAAGGGCCGCCCGGCGAGGGATAACTGAGGTATGCAGACGGCCCCCAACTGTTATGAGTGCGTCAGTTTCGAAATCACCCATCAGCCGCACGCGCCCCGCGCCTGCCGCCGGCTGGGCATCAAATGCCGCGATCTGCCCAGTCTGTCGTTGTTTTATGCCACTGGCAAGCACTGCCCGTTCTTTACCCCCAAGGGCGGGGGCGCGGACATGGACAGCTTCCAGTCCAGCTCTCCAGACTCGTTCGTGCGCAGCGACCCCGTCTGAGTCAGGGTGTGGCGCCGACGGCGTTTCGAGACAGGAGCTGGCGCAGCACGTACTGCAAGATGCCGCCGTGCTTGTAGTAGTCGACCTCGTTGGGCGTATCGATCCGGCAGGTCACAGTGAACTTCACCTCCCGATCGCCCTCCTTCGCCACCACTGACAGCTTCTGCCCAGGCGCCAGGACGTCCTTGACGCCCTTGACCGAGAACACCTCCCGGCCCGTCAGTCCCAGGCTCTCCACCGTATCGTCTTCGTCGAACTGCAAGGGCAGGACGCCCATGCCAATCAGGTTGCTGCGGTGGATGCGCTCGAAGCTGCGAGCGATGACCGCCCGCACCCCCAGGAGCCGTGGCCCCTTGGCGGCCCAGTCCCGTGACGATCCGGAGCCGTATTCGCTGCCCGCCAGGATGACGAGGGGCACCTTCTCCGCCTCATACTTCATGGCGGCATCGAAGATGGTCATCTTCTCGCCGTCCGGCAGATGCAGGGTCCACGGTCCTTCGACGCCGGGCACCAGGGCGTTGCGCAGACGCACGTTGGCGAACGTCCCTCGGATCATGACCTCGTGGTTGCCCCGGCGAGCGCCGTAGGAGTTGAAATCCTTCGGTGCGACGCCTTTCTCCGTCAGGTAGCGGGCCGCCGGGCTGTCCTTGGCGATGGAACCGGCCGGCGAGA
Source organism: Candidatus Xenobia bacterium (assembly GCA_036501005.1). Classification (GTDB taxonomy): domain Bacteria; phylum Vulcanimicrobiota; class Xenobia; order RGZZ01; family DASYBA01; genus DASYBA01. Next base: position 10,490 of record DASYBA010000798.1, read on the forward strand.
TATGGTCGGTGGTAATGGAGTCGCCCAGCACCGCCAGCACCCGGGCCCCTTCCAGGTCGCCGACCGGGGCCGGGCGGGCCGGCATGGCTTCGAAGTAAGGCGCCGCCTTGATGTAAGTCGAATCCGGCTGCCACGTATACAGCTCGCCTTCGGGGGTCGGGAGCTCCCGCCAGGCTGGATCTCCAGTGAAGACGTCCCCATACACCTGTCGGAACATGTCGGCCCGCAAGCCTTGCGTCATCGCTTTCGACACGTCTTCGGGCGAAGGCCATACGTCGTTCAGGTACACGGGATCGCCGTTGGGATCGTATCCCAGAGGTTCCGAACTCAGATCGATATCCAGCGTGCCAGCCAGGGCATAGGCCACGACCAGCGGCGGAGACGCCAGGTAGTTGGCTTTCACCAGCGGATTCACCCGGCCCTCGAAGTTGCGGTTGCCGGACAGGACCGAGGCGACCACCAGGTTACCCTGTCGAACCGCCTCGCTGACCGGTTCGGAGAGCGGGCCGGAGTTTCCGATACACGTGGTGCAGCCGTACCCCACGAGGTGGAAACGTAGCGCCTCCAGGTATGCCGTGAGGCCCGTCGCCGCCAGGTAGGAACTCACCACTTTCGAGCCAGGAGCCAGGCTGGTCTTGACCCAGGGCTTGGACGACAGTCCCTTTTGAACGGCATTGCGAGCCAGCAGGCCGGCCGCAATCATCACTGACGGATTCGACGTGTTGGTGCAGCTCGTGATGGCGGCAATCACGACGGAGCCATGGGTCAGCGGGAAGCTTGCCCCATTCGCCGACAACGGTACCGATCGACCCAGGGAGCCCAACTGGCTGGACTGCACGGGCTGCCCCTGCAGATATTCATGCAGGGACTTCACCGTCGGATCCTTCTCGGCATCCAGAAGCGTCGACGCCCACT
>DASYBA010000799.1:0-3388 GCA_036501005.1 Candidatus Xenobia bacterium
AGCACGTTGTCGAGCACGTCATCGGCCACCAGTTTGTCGACGCCCCAGGTGGCTTTCGGATCCGTCCCCAGGGGCAGCGGCTTCTCCAGCCGTGCGGGCACCTGGAAGAACGCCTGCGCATAGATGGCCATCATGTTGACCACCTGCAGCTCATCGCCCGACATGGGCCCCAGAGGCTGCAACACGATGGTGCGCCGCGCGGCGGTGGGGCGTGTCGGATGGTCCAGGCAATATAACTCGAAAGGCTGCGCAGTTTCGGCATGGGCGGCCAGCCAGCCCCCAAGGTCGTTGGGGTCCAGATGCGGCGCATCGGCATTCGTTCGATACACCCACTGCCGCAAGAGCCAGAGAGCCAGGGTCTGGGGGTGGCCGGCACCGACTGTGACGTCGAACTGGCCCCAGGCGGCCAGGAAGATGAGCAACAAGACCATGCCCAAAGAGGCGAGCAGCAGGCGGCGCTTCACCCGTCTATCATAGCATGGGTTAAGGAACGGAGCCACTGGGTATGTCTTCGACACGGCATGAATCCCTGGTGGAAAAAGATAGGGCCCGGCGTCGTGACCGGGGCGGCCGACGACGACCCGTCGGGCATCGGCACCTACAGCATCGTCGGGGCCCAGTACGGCTATCTGCTGCTCTGGCTGGTGCCGTTCTGCATCCCCCTCATGATCGCGGTCCAGGAAATGTGCGGTCGGGTGGGCTCGGTGTCGCGCCAGGGGCTGGCCGGCGTCATGCGGCGACACTACTCCGGGTGGCTGCTGTGGCCCGTCGTCGTGTTGCTGTCTTTGGCCAACGTCATCAACATCTGGGCTGACTTCAACATCATGGCAGCCTCGCTGCAGATGCTGGTCGGGGGCTCGGTGACGCTCTGGCTGACGGTCGTGTGCGCCGCGACCATCGCGTTGCAGATCCTGGTGCCCTATCGATACTACGTGCGCTTCCTGAAGTGGCTCTGCCTGGCCCTGTTGACCTACGTCGTCACCGCGCTCCTGCCCTCCGTCCACACGGACTGGCCGCAGGTCCTGGCCCACTTGTTTCGGCCGGGCTGGGCACCTACCACCGATTGCATGATGATCGTCGTGGGCTTCCTCGGCACCACCATCTCCCCCTATCTCTTCTTCTGGCAGACGAGTCAGACGGTGGAAGAAAAGGTTGAGGCCGGTACGGCCGGCCCAGGAGCGCGGCGCGGCAACGTCGCCAACGAGATCAGGACCATGCGAAACGATACGGTGGTGGGCATGTTCGCCTCCCAGGCGGTCGCGTTCTTTATCGTCATCTGCGCGGCCGCGACCATGCGGGGAACCCATATCGAATCTGCCCAGCAGGCCGCCCAGGTGCTGCAGCCCATCGGCAAGATTGCCTACTGGCTCTTCACGACCGGCATCCTCGGCAGCGGCTTGCTCGCCATCCCCACCTTGGCGGGCTCCGTCGCCTACGCCCTGGCCGAAGCGGCCGGGTGGCGGGAGGGGCTCTACCGCCGCTTTGGCCGTGCCCGCCAGTTCTATCTGGCGCTGGCCTTCGCCACCATTATCGGTTACCTTCTCAACTTCGTCGGCCACGTCAAGGCGGTCGATGCGCTGCTCTATTCTGCCGTCCTGAATGGCATCGCTGCCCCTCCCCTGATTGTGACCCTGCTTCTCATCTGCAACAACAAGGCCATCATGGGACAGCGCACCAACGGCTGGGTATCGAACCTGGTGGGCGGCCTGGCCGCCATCCTCATGGCGGTGGGGGCGGCGGTCTACCTGTGGGGCTCGCTTGCAGGTTGAGGTGGCGGGCTGCCAGGCGAGTCTGCACGGTGCCCGCGTGGTCCGTATCGACCACCGCCACGTCGATAAGCGTATCCTGGATGTGGCGGATGCGGAAGCCGGTCATGGGGTGCAGGACCATCACGCCTCGGCTTCGCTTCTCAAAGCCTTCTCCGCGTGCTGGGCCGCCGCTCGCGTCGGGAACACCTTCACCAGATGGACGACCGACCGGCCCTCGCCCACCGTCTCGGCCACCGCGGGGTATCGCAAACCGATCAGCATGTCGCGCTGGTCGACCGCGGCCTCGCTGTCCATCTCCAGGCCCAGCCAGTATCCTTTGGCGGGGGTGCGCTCATAGGTATCGTGCGGCCGGGCTGCCACCGACTCCGCCCCCGCGATCTTCACCTCCCCTTCCACCGCGGCCGAATCGGACGTTGGAACCACTACCGCGTAGTGCAGCAATAGACTGGCCCGCCACGCTCGATAGGCCATGGCGCCCTTCACCGTGCCGCCCAGGAGCACCGCGATCAACACGCCAAAGCACACGCCGTAGGCGAGTTTAAGGCGCTGGGCGGCCTGCGCTGCCACCACCGTCGGATCCGTCACACGGACCGGGCGGGGCCGCTGCGGCCAGCTTTCCGGGCGCTCCCAGTGCGGCTCGACCACATGCACCAGCACCAGAGCCATGGCCACGACCGCACTGATGCCAAAGCCGCCGATATGGGCACCGTAGGCCACGCCCCCACCGGCATCCATGGCGTTGAGTAAGAGCTGCTCGACAAACCACAGCCCGATGGCCCAGAACGCCCGCAGTTCGAAGGTGCCGCTCCAGAACCAGAAGATCCAATAGAAGAACGTCACCTTGGCGCGGGGAAAGATGACGATGGAAGCTCCCATCAGCCCAGCAATGGCGCCGGATGCGCCCAGGGTGGGCGTATCCATCATCTCCTGCGGGATCATGTGGCCATGGGCAAAATCGGCAAAGACGCCGGCGGAGAGATAAAGCGCCAGCATGCCCAGAGGCGTGAAGGCCTCTTCGATATTGGGCCCGACAATCCACAGGAACAGCATGTTGCCGACGATGTGAAAAAAGCCGCCGTGCAAGAACATGGACGTCACCGAGGTGAGAAGCGACGGATGCGATGGGATGTAGCAGAAGCTCTTCACCACATCGTCGCCCATGCCCATCTCCGCGACAAAAGCCATCACGTTGAGGGCGATGAGCGAGACGGTCACGATCGGGAAGCGGCTCGACTCACGCTGCTCCGCGAGCGGGATGATCACAGACTCATTATAGCACCCGGCGGCTTATTTGCCCATGGTCTTGAGCTCGGCTTTGATGTGGGCGATACGCTCCGGAATGGGGGGGTGTGTGGCCAGCAGATGGCCTACCAGACCCGGGTTGCTTTGGGACACCCGCGACAACATGTGCATGGCCGCCAGCATGCCTCTGGGGTCGAAGCCGGCCTTGGCGGCAAAGCGCATGCCCAGGCGGTCGGCCTCGTTCTCATAGTGGCGACCCACCCCCATCACCGTGATGATCTGCCCTAGCTCCGATACGGCATTGCCCCCCGACAGATGACCGAGGCCCTGCATGACGATCATGGTTCGGTAGCTGTGCGATCGCACGGCGTGCGTCA